>CANGCZ010000190.1 GCA_947452325.1 Comamonadaceae bacterium
CATGCGGCACACCGATGACAGCGGTTTCTTGTACCGCCGGGTGCGCGGCCAGCACAGCCTCGACCTCGGACGGGTAAACGTTTTCGCCGCCGCTGATGATCATGTTGCTTTTGCGGTCCATGAGCCAGATATAGCCCTGATCATCGCGACGCGCCATGTCACCCACCGAACACCAGGCACCGGCAAACGCCTGTTCGGTTTTTTCCTGTGCATTCCAGTAGCCTTCGAATGCATAAGAAGTGCATGAATACAGTTCACCAACCTCGCCGTCGGGTACTTCTCGGCGGTTTTCGTCCATGATGCGTATGGGACCGCTACCGGCCCACTCGCGTCCGACCGAACCGAGCTTGGTCAATTGTTCTTCCGGGCGCAAGATGGTGACCCAACCGGCCTCGGTAGAGCCGTACAACTCGTACAACTGGCCATTAGGAAACAGTTTTTGGATGTCGCGCTTCAGACTTTCATTGGCCGGTGCCGATGAAATCAGCAAGCGCGCCACACTGCCAGTGGCGAATTGAGAGGTGGCTTCGGCAGACAAAGCCAACATCATGATGTAGTGCGTGGGCACCAATGAAGTGAAGGTGATGCCGTTGTTGCACAGCAATTGCATCACACGTGCCGGGTCGAAACTGGCGCTGTCATCAATGCAAATGCAAGCACCCAAATGTATGAATGTGTTGGCAAAGTAAAGCGAGTTGGCGTGACACAAAGGCATGACCAGCAAGGCTTTGTCTTTGCGCGTGAAACCCATCTCCATGGCCGTGGCGTAAGCGATCAAGGTGCTGGCCTCGTGGCTGCGGATGGCGCCTTTGGGTTTGCCGGTGGTGCCTGAGGTGTACATGAGCGCGCAGGTGTCAGACGGCTTGACCTGCGACCAACGCCCAGGCAGCACCGCTTGGTGAATCAGTTGTTCATAGTCCAGCCACCCGGGAGCAGCAGGTTCGCCGATTTGCACCTGAACAAGCAAGCCCAGCGCAGGCAAGACACCGTTCACACGCTCTTGCAGCACGGCAGTGCAGAGCAAAGCCGCGGCTTGCGCATCTTTAAGTATGTAAGCGATTTCGTTGCCGGTCAGCCGGAAATTGAGCGGCAAGGCGACCAGCCCGGCGCGCGCCAGACCGACGTAAATCTCCATCCACTCTATGCAGTTGTGGGCCAGCACGGCCACACGGTCACCGGGTACCAGGCCTTGCGCCAGCAAAGCGGCGGCCAGGCCGTCGGCGCGCCGGTCCCAATGGGCAAAGCTCAGGCTGCGGCGCGAATCCATGGCGCCGGTGTCGTCGGGGCGCAGTCGCGCATGCGAGCGCACCATGTCGGAAATGTTCAATAACTGTCTCAAAGGGCCATCTCTAGGTTAAACACTGATTTCTGCCACGAATGACAGAGAATATAGTATTCTGAATTCAGAATTCACTCGGTATTATCCCGCATGGGTTTTAACCAGGCAAGCTGACCCTCTTTAATGAAAGTAAAGAAAGTGACAATGACTTCCAGCAACCACCAGAACCAGAACGTGGCTGACTTGATCGCCCGCTTCATCAAAAGCCAAGGCGTGCAAAGGGTTTACGGCCTGTGCGGCGGCCACATCATGCCGATATGGATGGCTTTAGACGCCCACGGCATACGCATCATTGATGTGCGCGACGAACGCGCTGCCGTTTACATGGCGCATGCCGAGTCCGAGTTGACCGGTACTTTGGGCGTCGCGCTGGTGACGGCCGGCCCGGGCGTGACCAACGCCATGACAGGCATTGCCAATGCGCATGTGGCCAGGGCTTCGGTGTTGGTGATTTCCGGCACCCCGCCACTGGCACAGGAACACCGCGGCGCTTTGCAAGACATGGTGCACACCGAACTGGTGGCCTCCATCACCCGCATGGCGCGCACGGTGCGTCACCCGGCGCTGGTCTTGTCCACCTTGAACGAGGCGGCGGCGCGGGCCATGGGGCAAGGCAGCGAACCGGGCCCGGTCTACCTGGACTTTCCCGTCGATGTGCTGCGTGCTTGCCCACCGGCAGCGGTCTTGCTGGATGAATTTTTCAAACCGGCTGCGCTCCCGGCAACCCGCCCTGCCATGGCCGACGTCGAAGCGGCCGTGGCCTTGCTGTGGCAGGCCAAACGCCCCTTGTTCATTTCCGGGCGTGGCGCCAAAGCAGCCGCTGCGCCTCTGCAAAAACTGTTGACGCTTTTGGGCGCGGCTTACCTGGACACCGGTGAAAGCCGCGGGCTGGTGCCATCGGATCACCCCAGCGTGGTGGCGGCCATGCGCGGGAGTGTCATGGGCCAGGCCGACGTGGTGGTCACGGTCGGGCGCAAACTCGATTTCCAATTGGCATTTGGCTCCCCGGCCATTTTTGGCGAAGCCAAATTCATACGCCTTGCCGACAACGCCGCCGAACTGCGAGACAACCGGCGCGGTGAAGTGGAACTGCTGGCCGATGTAGCGCAAAGCCTGCAAGCCCTTTGCGATGCAGGCACTGGTCGCCAAGGGTCCAGCGACACCTCATGGCTGAGCGGTTTGCGCCAGCAACACCTGGCGCGTGCAGCCAAATTGCAAGTCAGCATGCAACAAGCCCCCGCCGGCAGCGACGGCCTGATGCACCCCAACCGCCTGCTGGCCGAATTGCAAAAACAATTGCCGTCAGACGCCGTGGTGGTGGCCGACGGCGGCGATTTCCTGAGCTTTGCGCGCGTGGGTTTACAAGCCGACACCTACCTGGACCCGGGCCCCTTGGGCTGCATAGGCGTAGGCACACCGTTTGGCGTGGCCGCCAGCCTGGCCTGCGCGGACCGTACCGTGGTGGTTGCCACCGGTGACGGCGCCTTCGGTTTCAACGCCATGGAAATCGACACCGCGGTGCGCCACAAGGCACCGCTTTTGGTGGTGGTGGCCAACAACGGCTCCTGGGCCATCGAAGTGCGCGACCAGCAACAAACCCACGGGCGGGTCGTCGGCACCCGCTTGCAATTCGCCGACCATGCCGCCATGGCGCGCGCCTTCGGCATGCACGCGCAACGCGTTGAAAAACCTGAAGATTTACCGGCTGCTATTGCATTGGCCTTGCAAAACCGCCCGGCTTTGCTGGATGTGCTGGTCACGCCGGAAGCAGAATCTTCTGACGCCAAATCGGGTCTTGCCTGGGTGCCGGACCTGCAAGCGCTCACGGCATGGGATGATGCCGAACGTGCATGGCGCTCAAAGTGAAAATGAGCTCTTTTTCAAGCTGATTTAAGTTGTAAAGGCCTTTGATGAAAATTTTGTCAGTCCAACCCAATCTGGTCGAACAAGTACACGAGGCCATCTTGCTCGAAATTTCGGCCGGCAAGCTGACACCCGGCACACGCATCATTCAAGAACAGATAGCCAGCGAACTCGGCGTGTCTCGACAACCGGTGCAACAGGCTTTGCTGTTGCTGCGCAACCAGGGTTTGCTGCGCGATGCGCCGGGGCGCGGTTTGATCGTGGCACCGCTGGACCCGGATTACATCCGTCAAATGTACGAAGTGCGCGCCGTGCTCGAAGGCCTGGCATTTCGCAAAGCCGCGATGAACAACGCCACTGCTGCGCGCAATCAAGGGCCTCAATTGATCAAGCAAGGTCGCCTGGCGGTGAAAAGCGGTCAGGTAGCCAAACTCATCAGCGCTGACATGGCCTTCCACCATTTTTTTTACAGCATGTCAGACAACCTGCTGGTGGCG
>CANGCZ010000191.1 GCA_947452325.1 Comamonadaceae bacterium
AGTTCTACGGTGTCCAACGAGTCGGCACCCAGATCAGCCACAAAAGCTTTTTCAGATGTGACTTGGGACTCTTCCACGCCGAGTTGTTCGGCAATGATTTTTTTGACTCGTGATTCAATATCGCTCATGTTTCCCTCAAAGGGTTGTGGTTAGAAGTCCGCGATTTTAGCCGCGCGGACGAAACGGCTTGATTCTGGCTTATACCGAGGCCTCAGGCCATGTGCATTCCGCCATTCACATGCAGTTCCTGACCGGTGATGTAAGCAGCTTGCGCACCGGCCAGAAAAGCCACCGCGTGTGCCACATCATCAGGCTTACCCAAGTGTCCCAAAGGAATTTGAGCCAGTAATGCTTTTTGCTGTTCTTCAGGCAAACCGGCTGTCATGTCCGTATTGATGAATCCAGGCGCGACGCAATTGACTGTGATGCCGCGACTGCCCAATTCCCGCGCCAGTGCCCGGGTCATGCCGGCCACACCGGCTTTGGCTGCGGCGTAGTTGGCCTGCCCCGGGTTGCCGGAGGCGCCGACCACGCTGGTGATATTGATGATGCGCCCGAAGCGCTGTTTCATCATCGGACGGATCGCGGCACGGCTGAGCCTGAACACGGCTTTCAAATTGGTGTCAATGACATCGTCCCAGTCACTGTCCTTCATGCGCATGGCCAAGGTGTCTCGGGTGATGCCGGCGTTGTTGACCAATACATGCAGGCCGCCGGTTTGTTGCACCAAATTGTCCACCACGACCTGGAGTTGATCTGCATCATTGACTTGCAAAACCAAACCTTGACAGCCGGGAAAAGCCGCCAAAGCATGGCTGATACGGGCGGCACCTTCGTCACCGGTGGCCGTGCCGTAAACACGAAATCCCTGGCTGGCCAATTGCAATGCAATAGCCGCGCCTATGCCACGTGATGCGCCGGTGACCAGGGCAGTTTGCGTTGAAGTCAGGTTGTGGGTCATGATCAAACGGTTAAAAAAGCACGGGTGTCAGCCAAGGTGGCCGGGTCATACAAAGCCTGCGACTGTAATTCAGGACAAATGCGCTTGACCATGCCGGTCAATACCTTGCCGGGACCGCATTCCACCACATGGCTCACGCCCAACTGTTGCATGCATTGGATGGTTTCCACCCAACGCACCGGCCCGAAAGCCTGGCGGAATAAGGCATCGCGGATGCGGTCGGGGTCGATTTCTTGCGCCACATCGATGTTGTTGATGACGGGAATCACGGGTGCATGCAAGCGCATGTGACTGAGGTGAGCACGCAGACGTTCAGCCGCTGGTTGCATCAGCGCGCAATGAAAAGGAGCGGATACCGGCAGCGGCAAGGTGCGCTTGGCACCTGCGGCTTTGAGTAATTCGCAAGCCTTGTCGACGGCGGCTTTGCTGCCGGAGATGACGGTTTGACCCGGGTCATTGAAATTAGCAGCCTGCACCACTTCACTGCTGTCCCCGGCAAAACCGGCTTGCACCTGACCGCATATATCAACCACCTGAGCGGCGTCCAACCCCAGAATGGCCGCCATGGCACCGGCCCCAACAGCCACCGCCTCTTGCATTGCCTGGGCACGCAGTCGCACCAAAGGCACGGCTTCAGACAAGCTCAACACACCTGCGACCACCAAGGCTGAATATTCACCCAAGGAATGACCTGCCACATAAGCGGGCGCTGCCCCGCCCTCTGCCGCCCAAACCCGGTAAGCCGCCACCGCCGCCGCCAACATCACAGGCTGGGTATTGGTGGTCAGCGCCAACTCTTCTTTAGGCCCCTGGTGAATCAACTGCACCAGGTCTTGGCCCAGGGCATCGCTGGCTTCTTGCAATGTGGCTTGCACCTGCGGGTGGCCGTTCCAAGCGTCCATCATGCCAACCGACTGTGAGCCTTGTCCGGGAAATACAAATGCAAATGTGGTCATATCAATAACGGAAAAGTACCGAGCCCCATGCGAAACCGCCGCCCACGCCTTCCAGCATGACCAGTTGGCCGGGCTGCAATTGACCGGCCCGCACACCGGCATCCAGCGCCAGCGGGATAGAAGCCGCCGAAGTATTGCCGTGCTCAGCCACGGTCAGCAACACTTTGTCCATGGAGAGCTTCATTTTTTTGGCCGTGCTTTGGATGATGCGGATATTGGCCTGGTGCGGTACCAGCCAATCGAGATCGCTGTCTTGCAAACCGGCCTTGGCCAAGACGGCGCGAGCCGTGTCCTCCAGCACGCCGACCGCCAGTTTGAACACCCCCTGGCCGTCCATTTTCAGTACCGGGTCACCCAAAATCTGCCCGCCTTGCACGTGACCGGGCACGCACAACAAACCGACGTGCTTGCCGTCGGCGTGGATGTCAGTGGCCAAAATACCAGGGGTGTCAGAGGCTTCCAGCACCACTGCGCCGGCGCCATCGCCGAACAGCACGCAAGTGGTGCGGTCGTTGAAATCGAGCAAACGGGAAAACACTTCGGCGCCGACGACCAAGGCCCGCTTGGCGTTACCGGCGCGGATCATGGCATCAGCCACGCTCAAGGCGTAAATGAAACCGGCACACACCGCCTGCACGTCAAAAGCAGGTGAACCCGCAATGCCGGCAGCCTGAGGACTGAGTTGCGCCAGTTTGTGCTGCAAGATGCAAGCGGTAGATGGGAACACCATGTCCGGCGTGGAGGTGGCGACGATCACCAAATCAATGTCCTCAGGGCCGAGTTTGGCCGCAGCCAAGGCCTGCTGACAAGCCTGAAATGCCAGATCGCTGCTGTAAACACCCTCGGCAACAAAGTGTCGCGCGCGTATGCCGGTGCGCTCGACGATCCAATCGTCAGAGGACTCCACGCCCTTGGCGGCCAATTCGGCCACCAGATCGGCATTGCTGAGTCGGCGCGGCGGCAGAAAGCTTCCAGTGCCAACAATTCGGGAATACAAGCTCATTCAGGTTCAGGCAGTGTGGCAACCGGTTGCCCGGACGCCGTCAATAAGGGGGCGGCATGGGCCAATTGGGACTTCAGGCGCGCCAGCAAATCATGGTCTGCCGCATCATACGCGCGCTGCAAAGCGGTCAGAAATGCCAATTGGTCGGCAGAGCCATGGCTTTTGAAAACCAGACCGCGCAAACCAAGCAAAGCAGCGCCGTTGTGCCGACGATGGTCCACCAGTTTTTTAAAACCGGAAAGCGCAGGATAAGCAAAAATACCGGCAATTAAGGTGAATATATTGCGGGAAAAGCTCTTTTTCAAAAAATAGCCAACCATCGCGGCCAGGCCTTCGCTGGCTTTGAGGGCCACGTTACCCACAAAACCATCGCACACCACGATGTCGGTGGTGCCTTTGAAAATATCATTGCCCTCGACATTGCCGTAAAAATTCAAATCGCCGGAGTTGGCGGCAGATCGCAGCAATTCACCGGTTTTTTTGATATTTTCATTGCCTTTGATGGCTTCTTCGCCAATATTGAGCAAACCGACCGAGGGCTTGTCTATGCCGGTCAACACCGACACCAGCGCCGAGCCCATCAAAGCAAATTGGAGCAAATGCTCCGGCGTGGAATCGACGTTGGCACCCAAATCCAGCATGGTGGTACCACCGCCTTTGATATTAGGCATTTGACCGGCGATGGCCGGCCGGTCTATACCGTCCAAGGTTTTAAGCACGTAACGTGCAATGGCCATCAAT
>CANGCZ010000192.1 GCA_947452325.1 Comamonadaceae bacterium
CCATTTCACCGGACTCGGGTTGGCTTCGGTGAACAAATGTGTGGGTAAGTTGAGCAAGCGATTTGGTATGGCCATGGCTTCGCGCGCCTGCCCGGCAATCGCGGCCAGGCACAGTTCATGCATCAATTTCGGTGCGACATTGGCGGTCACGCTGACATTGCCTTGACCGCCGCACAACATCAGCGCCACGGCCGAACCGTCGTCGCCGGAGTACACAGAAAACCCAGCGGGTGCCTCGTGTATCAGCCATTGGGCGCGTTCGATGTTGCCGGTGGCTTCCTTGATGCCGATGATGCCGTCAACCTGGGCCAAGCGCATGACGGTGTCGTGCTGTAAATCAGCGACTGTTCGACCGGGCACGTTGTAGAGCACCATGGGCAGGTCAACCGCTTCGGCGATGCTGCGAAAGTGCATGTACTGGCCTTCTTGCGTCGGCTTGTTGTAATAGGGCACTACCTGTAACTGGCAAGCTGCACCCACCTGCCGCGCGAAACGCGCCAGTTCAATGGCTTCAGCTGTGGAGTTGGCGCCGCAGCCTGCCATCACAGGCACACGCCCGGCGGACTGTTCCACCGATACGCGGATGATTTCGCAATGTTCTTCGACGCTCACTGTCGGTGATTCGCCGGTGGTGCCCACCACGCCTATGCAGTCTGTGCCCTGGCTGATGTGCCAGTCGATGAGCGTGCGCAAATGAGGATAGTCAATACTGCCGTCTTCGAGCATCGGGGTGACCAGGGCCACGATGCTTCCGGTGATAGGTGCCATGGGTCAGTCAGTTGGTGACAAAGAGTTGCATTCTAGCTTTAGCCCTGAGGTCAGCCGTTGAAACGATCCAATGAATAACGCAACGGCATGTCCTTGTCGTTGACAGAAGTGTTGACGGCCACAATGCGCTGCACAAAGCGATCTGGCGTTTCACAAAAACCGTCTTCGTAAGCAACGATGCGCAAACCCTGGCACAGTTCCAGCAATTCACCGTGGCGCAGTAAAAAATCCGGGTTGGCAGGTTTACCCACGGTTTGGTTACCCAGCGCAAAGGTTTCGTAAATCAGCACCCCGCCGGGTTGCAACACAGCCAGCAAATCCGGCCACAGCGCGCGCCATAAGTAGTTGGTGACCACTATGGCGCCAAAGCTTTGCCCCGCAAGCGGCCAAGCTTGGTTTTCCAGATCGGCTTGCAGTACTTCGCCAAATGCAGCAGCGCTAGCCAATGAAGCCGTATCCCGGTCTACGCCCAGCACCTGCCAACCCAGTTGCTGTAGCCATTGCATATGCCTGCCGCTGCCGCAGGCCAGGTCAAGCACGCGCGTATTTGTCGGTATGAGACGGGACCAGCGGCATACCCAGTCCGATGGCGTCAAGTGGGTGTGCAGCGGTGGCACTGGTTTCATGGATGCGGCCGGAAATCGGCTTTGACCGCAGCCAGCGCCAGTCGATCCACCAGCCAGGGGGCCAGCAGTTTGAGCCAGCGGCCGAGTTTGCCTTGGCCGGTCATGACCACGTCACGGCGTCGCCTGACCATGCCGTAAATGATCAGTCGTGCGCATTCGTGCACGGACATCGCGTTTTTTTCAATCAATCCGCTGACACCGGCTTTGTCGCCGTTGGCATTCAAACCATGCACGCGGATACGGGTGTCCACCACGCCGGGGTAGGTGATGGTGACACTGACGCCAGTGCCTTGCAGCTCAGTGCGCAAAGCTTCAAAAAAACCGGTCATGGCGAATTTGCTGGCGCTGTAGGCGGTACGCCCCGGCACACCGACCAAACCAGCCAGCGAGGAGACAGCAACAATGCGGCCATGGCTCTCTTTCAAATAAGGCAGGGCCGCATGGGTGCAATACACGCTGCCCCACAGATTGACTTGCATCAGTTCGTGGTACCAGGCCAGTTTGTCGGCGGGAACGTCTTGTAACAAAGCATGGGCTGACACACCGGCGTTATTGATCAGTATGTCCAGGCTGCCGCATTCCCGCACCGTGGTTTGGACCAAGTGCCTGCATTGCGCTTCGTCGGTCACATCGGTGGGCATGATCAAAGTGCGCGCACCCAGCGCCTTGCATTCAGCCGCTACCGATTGCAAACCGGCGGTGTTGCGCGCTGCCAGCACCAGCAGCGCTTGCAGGCCGTGGCGGCGTGCCAGTTGCCGGGCGATTTCGGCCCCTATGCCGTCAGACGCGCCGGTGATGATGATGTTGGGCATTTACAAGCACCCCCACAACTGATTGGCCAACACCTGCTGAAACGCAGGTTGACAATACAAAAAGAACACCGCGATCAAAACCGCCGACACCACAGCCGGTACAAGCAGTTGAGTCAGTGTGTGCTTGAGCGTATTCATGCAGGTACCGGTGTTCGCTGTATGCCTTGTTCACGCACAGGCAGGTTGATCAGGGTGGCAAACACACTGAGCGCGATAGTGAGGTACCAGACCAGGTCATAGCTGCCGGTGCGGTCGAACACCCAGCCGCCCAGCCACACGCCCAAGTAACTGCCTAGCTGGTGGCTCATGAAAACAAAGCCGCTGAGCATGGAAAAATGGGCCACGCCGAACATTTGCGCCACGATGGCACTGGTCACCGGTACCGTGGATAACCACAGCAAGCCCATGGCGGCGGCAAACAGGTAAACGCTCATCGGTGACAAAGGCAGGAATATAAACAGGCTGATGAACACGCCGCGCATGGTGTAGTTGAAAGACAAAAGCAGGTTTTTTTGAAAATGCTGTCCAAGCACTCCGGCGGCATAAGTTCCCAGAATATTGAACAGTCCGATCAAAGCCAGGGCGGTGCCGGCGACTTGCGGATTCATGCCCTGGTCTTTGAGGTAGCTGGGCATGTGCACACCAATGAACACCACTTGAAAACCGCAAACAAAGTAACCGGCCATCAGCAATTGAAAACTGCGGTAGCCAAAGGCCTCGCGCAGTGCTTGCAAGATACTTTGTTGGCGCTTGGGCGCCTGACCGCCCGCAAACGCCGGTTCACGCAAGCCCAGCGTCAAAGGCACCACCATCAACATGCCTGCGGCCAGCACCAGCAAGGCCTGGTGCCAACCAATGTGTTCAATCATGTAAGACGAGGTCGGTACAAGTAAAAACTGGCCAAAAGAACCGGCGGCAGACACCACACCCATGGCCCAGGAGCGCTTGTCGGCCGGGATATTGCGCCCGATGATGCCAAACACAATGGCAAATGTGGTGCCAGCTTGAGCTGCTCCCACCATGGCGCCGAGCGTCAAGGCCAGCCAGGCTGGAGAGGCTGCATTGGCCATGCCCCACAAACCCAGTGCATACAAAAGGCCGCTGAAAACCATGACCCGAAATGCGCCGAAACGGTCAGCCAGCATGCCCAGAAAGATACCGATCAAGCCCCAACTGATGTTTTGTATGCCAATGGCGGTGGCAAAGTCCTCACGGCCCCAGCCCATGTCCTGTGTCATGGGTTGCATCCAAAGACCAAAGCCGTGGCGTATGCCCATGGACATTGACACAATGATGGCGCCGCATACCAATACTTGCCATAAAGGCAAAGTTTTGCTGGAGGAGTTTTGCATGGGCTTAACTGTAACGATTTTGAGAATAAGTGATTAGCTTTGGGTCGCGCTTGTCATAGACTGTTCATTTATCCAGTGTGGAATCAG
>CANGCZ010000193.1 GCA_947452325.1 Comamonadaceae bacterium
AATTGGTGGCGTACATCCAACCGTCTTCAGCTTGGGTCATCAAGAATTGGTTGGTATTGCGCCTGTGCGTTTCAGAAGAACAGTCTAAGCCACTGATATGGTCTTCAGCGTCGAGAATCTGATCTGCGGTGTTGAGCACCACATCCTGGTCATTGTCCTGCCAGGCCAATGCGTTTTCTCTAGAGAACACCATGAAAGCCCGCTTGCTCTCCATCACCACGTCCGGTGTTGATTTGTAAGTGCTCAACTGTTTTTTCCAATCAGCCTTCGTACTTTGTCCCAATACATAGTGCGGTGCGGGCACAAATCCATCGCCGAACGTGAAGGTCAAAGCATGGTTGGCCAAAGGATGGGCATAAACGGTGTATTGGACATAAACCAATCCACCGAACTCACCAACGGTCAAGGTATTGCTGCCCGGCTTGAGGTTAAAAAATGTCGGGTCTCGCCCGCCGTTGTTGTATCGCGAGTAGGTACCCACCAGCAGCTTGACCGTGCTTTTGGGCGCAGGTATGCCATTGACTTGCACATTCAACTGCGCATGGGCCGGTGCATAAAAACCGGTGACTCTGAAATCCGGAGTAGGCGTGTTCAGCAAGCGATCAGATTCATAAGCAGCGCTGGCAACCTCATTCAGCTGCAAGCTTTTTGCGGGAGACAAAGCATCTGTCATGGTGTCCATACCGCCACCACCACCGCCACATGCTTGCAATAAAGGCACCAGCAACAGAAAAAATACCGAGGTGTTGTTTGCCAGCTTGTTCATTGCCGCCCCCTTAGATAAAGGTGATACACGGCTCAGAATTTACTCTGTTTTTATGAAAAATAGTTTAAAAGTTTTACTTAATTAATTAGATAAATTTTTAATTGTTGATTTTTGTATTAATGCGAGCGCCTGATCGCCTGCGCCAGCACATCGACCATCTGCTCTATCTGCGGCTTCTCCACCACATAGGCCGGGGCAAGCACCAGGTTGTCGCCTGCGCTGCGCACCAAGACGCCGTGCTTTAAACAGTCCTGGAACACAGCGTAACCACGCGCGCCCACGCCCTTGTCTGACGGGCTGAGTTCCACCGCAGCGGCCAGCCCAAGTGAGCGTATACCGATCACGTTCGGCAAGCCTTTGACGGCAGCGTGGACTGCGTTGCCCAAGTGCGGTGCCATGCTTGCTGCGCGTTCAAACAATTGTTCATCCGCCAACAGCTTCATGGTGGCCACCGCCGCCGCGCACGCCACCGGGTGGCCCGAGTAGGTGTAGCCGTGGGAGAACTCGATCACATGCGCTGCGGTAGGCACCGACATGATGGCCTCGTGAATGCCGTCCCGGCACACCACGCCGCCCATGGGTACCACGCCGTTGGTCACGCATTTGGCAAAGTTCAGCATGTCAGGCACAACACCGAAATAGTCGGCGGCAAACGGCGCCCCCATGCGGCCAAAGCCGGTGATGACTTCATCAAAAATCAACAAAATGCCATGCTTGTCGCAAATCTCGCGCAAGCGTTGCAAATAGCCTTTGGGCGGTATGTACCAGCCCGCGCTGCCCGCCACCGGCTCGACGATGATGGCCGCCACATTGCTCGGATCGTGCAAGGGCAGTAAGCGTTGCTCCAACTCCAACAACCAGTCCTCGGCGAACACCGGTGGCTCGCCGTTCACATACGCGTGGTTGACCGGGTCGTGGATGAAACGCAAATGGTCCACATGCGGCAACATGGCTGACCCGAACAACTTGCGGTTACCACCAATGCCGCCCACACTCATGCCACCAAAACCTACGCCGTGGTAGCCGCGTTCGCGGCCTATGAACACGCTGCGCTGACCTTGGCCACGCGCACGGTGGTAAGCCAACGCCATTTTCAATGAGGTATCCGCCGCTTCCGAGCCGGAGGTGCAGAAAAACACTTTGTTCAAATCGCCGGGCGCGAGTTGCGCCAGCATGTGCGCGGCTTCGAATGCGCGGTCATTGCCAAATTGAAACGCGGTGGAGTAATCCAGCGTTTGCAACTGTTTGTAAATGGCTTCGTTGATTTCGCGGCGGTTATGTCCTGCGCCCACACACCACAGACTGGAGACGCCGTCCAATACTTTGCTGCCGTCTGCTGTCGTGAAATACATGCCATCGGCGGCGGTGAACACCCGAGGGGACTGGTGAAAGTCTTTGTTCGGGGTGAACGGCAACCAAAGGTTGTCCAGGTGAATATCGGCAGCGCCCATGGCTTGTGTCTCCTCGAACAGTGAGCATGCCCCGGACCGTGCCGCAGGGCTTTAAGGCATTCTAGGGCGCATCTCCTCGGGCAATTCCAGAGCCACGGTTTCCACCGAGGTCACCAGTCCGAGCGTGTAAGCGTCCAGCCTCGGGTATTCGGTGCAGCGCCAGCGCGGGGTGCTGGAAGTCGGGCAATGCAAGGTGATGCGGTCGCGCGGGCTGTTGCGGCTGATTTCGCGGATCAACACAAAACCGCTGGCGTCTTTCATCTCGAACAAAGCCACGCGCAACAAATCGGCATCGTATTTCTCGCCCATGCGTTCCTTGTAAAACGCCATCATCTCCGCCGCATGTGCGGGCAGCAGTTGTCCGGTCAATGGCATGCTGGGGCCGTGAATGCCGACCACCGTCAAACGGGGCTCGTAACCGGTGGCGTATTGGCGCTGTTGTCCGGCCATGAAAATGATGGAACACGCCGATAAACAAGGCCCGGCAACCAGGGTGGTGACGCCGCGCGTGGTCAACCAACGCGCGATATTCATGCTGGCGTTCAAGTGCCCGCCGCGCGAGTTCACCAGAATCAAGCGCTTGACAGGCGCGGCATCAAACTCGGCGCGCAATTTCACATCGTCATTGGCAACAATGTCTCCGCTGATAAACACATCGGTGTCAACGCGCTGTATGTTGATGGCATGTGATGACGACAAGCCGCCGAGCAACAAACTCAGCACGCCTGCGCGACGCAGCAAAGCGAATGCGCCAAAGGTGTAAGTGAGCGCCTTGACGCACTGTTTGCAAAGCGCAAACAGCGCAAATAACCGCTGGCATGAATGAATACATTGGCGTACAAACAAAGCGTAAAACATGAAGACCTCCAGAAATTGACTGATGGGTCTTCATGGGCAAAACAAGTGCCACAGGGCTGCTCTTACTTTTGGTTGCTTTTCATCCGCAGGCAGGCGAAAAAGCACACCTTGTGATTCACCGGTTTTTCGGTTTTGTCGACAGTTTTTGAATTAGCGGAAGTCACTCGCCGTGAATAAATTGACACTTGTTTTGCGCTCTGTGTCGAACACGGCTGGCCGCTTGAATGCCTCTTTCTTACTTGTGTTTCGCAGCCAGCCATGCGTGATATGGATCTGGCGAAAAGGGTGAATAGGTAGGCACCTCAAAGCCTAAACTCTGGTCCGGTTTACAGTAAGGGGATGAATGCTCTTACCTCCCCCGAACGACAAAGCCTGAACGCAGGCGTCAACCCGCTTGCGGCTCGCAGCGCGCAAGTGGTGGCAGCACTGCGTCAGGTACTGCCCGCACACGCCGTGTTGTCTTCTTCTGAAAACACCACGCCTTATGAATGCGACGGTTTAACCGCTTACCGCCAACGCCCTTTGTGCGTCGCGCTGCCCGAAAC
>CANGCZ010000194.1 GCA_947452325.1 Comamonadaceae bacterium
AAGACGCCGCCGAGCGCAAAAGCCTGATCGGCAGCGGCGACCGCAGCGACCGCATACGCACCTACAACTTTCCGCAAGGCCGTTTCACCGATCACCGCATCAACCTCACGCTTTACAAATTGCTAGCCATCATGGAAGGCGATTTAAGTGATGTGGTCGAAGCCTTGCAAGCCTATGAAGCCGCGCAACAACTGGCGGCGTTGGAAGACGCGCTTTAAACCTGGCGGAAATAGTTGTACTCATTTCTGTCACAGTAACTCTTGCGCACAAAAATCATTCGCGCATGTTATTTTTGTTACAGTCACTTTCGCTTTTGCTTCATCAGTGTGTCTATATTTTGCGCAAAGGAAAACCTGTGAACTTGATCAACAAATGGCTGGATGGAATGCGTCTCCTAGGTAAATCCTATACGCATTCACGCACTTATTTGTCTGACCGAAGCGGTTTTTCTGCTGATGCCAAAAGCCTTTCCGGCGATATTCAAATGCTGGGTGCAGATCTCAGGGCATCACTTCAAAAAGTGGAACCGCTCTATGGCCAAACATACCCAAGTCAAAGCTCAGAATCAAAACGGAAACAGTCTTCAGCTTACCCAGCATGAAACCGACAGCCCGGTGCTTCCAGTGGCACAGTTAGAGCAACTGCAGGCGTTTCGCCCTGATCTTGTGGATTGGGTGAGGGATCAAACCGAAAGTGAAGCTATTGCCCGCCGGGCAAGGCTTGCCAAGTTAGATATTTTTATTTTTGTAGAACGTATTGCAGGATTGCTGGCCGGAACCCTTATTTCCTGCCTCGGTATGGGCGCTGCTATTTTTCTGGCTATGAATGGACAACCAGCGGTTGCCGGTGTGATTGGTGGCGGTACTCTGGTAGGCCTGGTGACTGTTCTGGTCCAAGGTAAAAATTCTGCAAAACCTGATGAATAACATTTCCTTGGCACTTGCCTTCGCGCGCACGCTGGCCATTGATGCGCTGGAGGCGCAAACCTTGTTGCTTCACGTATTGAATCGCCCTTTGTACGACCGCGCCTGGTTGCTGTTGAACGATACGCTTGAACTGACCGGGGAGCAGCACACACGTTACCAACAAGCACTGCGGCAACTGCTGGATAACATGCCTCTGGCCTACCTGACCGGCGTGCAGGCATTTCACGGCTTGGACTTGCAAGTCACCCCGGATGTGCTGGTGCCGCGCGCCGACACCGAGACCTTGGTCGATTGGGCCTTGTCGCTGGGTTTGGATCAAGCCTCGGTGCTGGACTTGGGCACCGGCAGCGGGGCGATTGCATTGGCTTTGAAACACAAGCGCCCTGCATGGACAGTGCAGGCGGTAGACCAAAGCACCCAAGCCTTGGCTGTCGCACAGAAGAATGCCAGCCGTTTACAGCTGGACGTGGTGTTCACGCAAAGCGATTGGTTCAGCCGGGTTCAAAGCAA
This sequence comes from Comamonadaceae bacterium, assembly GCA_947452325.1. Lineage (GTDB taxonomy): Bacteria > Pseudomonadota > Gammaproteobacteria > Burkholderiales > Burkholderiaceae_C > Limnohabitans. The sequence continues at coordinate 1,437 of CANGCZ010000194.1, forward strand.
GTTCGACTTGATCGTCGCTAACCCGCCTTACATCGCCCAAGGTGACCCGCATTTGCCGGGCTTGGTGCACGAACCGCCAAGCGCACTGGTCAGCGGGCCGCTTGGCTTGGATGACTTGCAGGCTATCGTCGACCAAGCCCCAACTTTCTTGAAAGCCCAAGGCTGGTTGCTGCTTGAACACGGCTACGACCAAGCGGCGGCGGTGTGTGACTTATTGCGGCAAAAAGGTTTCACTCAGGTGCAAAGCCGCGATGACCTCGCGGGCATCGCCCGTTGCAGTGGGGGCGTGCGCCCGGAAGTGAAATAATCAGGTGATTCAGCATTTTTGCAATTCAGGGAGTTCTTATGAGTGATGTACAGCAACGTATCGACCAATTGGTCAAAGACAACGACATCGTGTTGTTCATGAAAGGCAATGCGAATTTTCCTATGTGCGGTTTTTCCGGTCGCGCCATTCAGTTGCTCAAAGCCAGCGGTGTGGACACCAAAACCCTGACCACCATCAATGTGCTGGACGATGCAGAGATTCGTCAAGGCATCAAGGAATACAGTAACTGGCCGACGATTCCCCAGTTGTATGTCAAAGGTGAATTCATTGGCGGCTCGGACATCATGACCGAGATGTACGAATCCGGCGAACTGCCCAAGGTACTCGGCGCTTAAGCTTACGGGCTTTGACAGCCCCATTGATCTGACTTAGAGCAGCTTATGGCTGCCAGTGCTGCTGGGCCGCCAACACTGCGACTGGGTAAGCGTTCTGGCCCCGGCTGCCGTTGTAGCGGCCCAGTGCCGCGTGTAAATTTCCATCTTCCAGCTTCAAATAATGGCGCAAGATGACGCATCCGAACCGCATATTCGCTTGCCACTGAAACAAGACGGGCGGCTCACCTTGGCCCAAGATGCGCGGCCAAAAAGGCATGACTTGCATGACACCCATGGCCCCGGCACTGCTGACGGCAAATTTGCGAAACCCGCTTTCCACCTCTATCAAACCCAGCACCAAAGATGGCTCCAGCGCGGCGCGGCGGCTCTCGTACCAGACGGTTTGTAAAAACAAACGCTGCAAATCGGGTGTGCCCAGTTCGGGCAAACCGGCGCCACCATGTATTTGCTTGAGGCGCAGCGGCAGTCTTTGCAAATTGTTTTGTAACCACTGCTCGTAAGCCTGTTTGTCGGCGGCGGTAGGCAAATACGGCTCGGGCGACGGCAAACCCGCCACCGCCACGCTGAGCGCACCGCGCACCGAATCGGCCAAATGCTCTTCCCGTTGCGGGCCGGCGCGGGCCTGTAAAACCGCCACTGTCAGCAGTGCAAATAAAGCCAACCGCAAGCGCATGTATTAAGAGAGTTTGCCCTTGATCAACCCCGCCACCTCCGCCAGTGCCACCTTGGTCGGCTCGGCGTCCCGACGGTGCTGGTATTCGACTTGGCCTTCTTTCAAACCACGGTCGCCGATGGTGACGCGGTGCGGCACACCGATCAACTCCCAGTCGGCAAACATGGCGCCGGGGCGCTCGCCCCGGTCGTCCAGCATCACGTCCACACCGGCTTGCAGCAGCTCGGCATACAAGGCCTCAGCGGCGGCTTTCACCTCGGGGCTGCGGTCCGGTCCGATAGGACACACCACCACGGTGAAAGGCGCCAACGCGTCCGGCCAGATGATGCCTTTGGCATCGTGGTTTTGCTCGATGGCCGCAGCAGGCAAACGCGTGATGCCTATGCCGTAGCAACCCATCTCGAACCACCGGGGCTTGCCGTCTTCGGCCAAAAACGTGGCGTTCATGGCCGCGCTGTATTTGGTGCCCAGGTAAAAAATATGGCCGACCTCAATGCCGCGCTCTATCGCCAACGGTCCTTTGCCGTCAGGTGAGGCGTCGCCTTCGACCACATTGCGGATGTCGGCCACCATGTCGGGCTCGGGCAGATCGCGGCCCCAATTGACACCGGTGATGTGGTGATCCGGTTGGTTGGCGCCGCAAATCCAGTTGCTCATGACCGCCACGTCGCGGTCGGCCACGATTTTCAAAGGCTTGTGCAGTTTCAGTGGCCCCAAGTAACCGGGCTTGCAGCCGAAATGCTCGTCAATTTCAGCCAAAGTGGCAAACCGAAAACCTGCTTCAAACCCGGGCAGTTTGCCGACTTTGACTTCATTCATGTCATGGTCGCCCCGCACCAGCAACAAC
>CANGCZ010000195.1 GCA_947452325.1 Comamonadaceae bacterium
ATACACAAATATTTGCTAAATTCAATTTATTTAGGCATTTTTTATTGGTAAATTAAAAGAATTCCTGTAAAGTGAATATCAATTTGATCAATTGAATACTTTCACCGCCTAGCCATGCCCGTCGCTGTCAACCCTTTATCTTTGTTCCTGGTGACTCGGGATGCGCTGCAATCCATGCAGATCAAGCAGGCATTGGATACGTTTTCACCGCGGCTGACCGTTGAGGTACCCGGGCAAAGCTTTCAAGCGTTTCAGCAAATACAGCCCAGCGTGGTCATTCTGGATATGCGAAGCGGCGAAGACAGCTTGTTTGAGTGGACTGCGCAGCTCAAGCAATCACACCCGGCCATGGGACTGATTTGCATCACCGAGGCCCACCACTTGAATGACAAACTGCGGGCGCTGCGCTGTGGCGCGGACCATGTGCTGACCAGCCCCTGGCAAGCGGATGAGCTCAGCGCCATGGTTGACAACCTGGAGCAACGCTTGGCGGCCAACGACATGCCCGCAGCGCTGACTCCTGACGAAGATTGCGTGCTGCAGCTCGACACACGCTTCAGGGTGCTGCGCGGGCCTTTGTCTGAACAGGCTTTGTCGCGCTCGGAGTTTTTATTGCTGCTGGCGTTTGCCAAAGCGCCGCAACACCAGCTGGAAATTTGGGAAATTTACGATGTCCTTCAAAAAAATGAGGACAACTTTCCCAAACAAGCGCTGGAGGCGCAAATTTATAGGCTTCGCAAGAAAATAAGAGACTCCGGTGCCGGAAAGCAAATCCTAAAAGCCATCAGGTTACAAGGATATCAACTGTGCAATCCAATCAAAATCAACTAAAACTCCTAAAAATAATCCATTAATTTGACATTTAACATACAAAAATATCATATTTCGTCAGTTTTTATCCGTAAAAATAATTAACATTGGCATGTCAAACTTCAGGACATGATGATGAAAACTGAATCCGATCCCCAACTCAATGCCAAGCTGCTGCAAGTCATTTGCCAACTCCACGAATGGGAAAACCAACATCTGGACCTGGTGCAAACGCAAGCCGGGCGCTACCTGTACCTGAGCCTGGTCAAACAATTGATAGAGGAAAAGCGCGACCAGCCCAGCGCCCTGCTCAAAGGCATTTACCACAACCAAGACCTGAGTGAACGCGCGCTGCGCTACAAAATCCGTGAGTTCGAGGAAGAAGGCCTGATCAAATTTGAGGCCAGCCAGGTCGATAAACGCTCCAAAAAAATCGTGCCCACCGATGACTTGCTGCAAACACTGGAAACACACAGCACGGAGTTTGGCCGCATTCTCGGCACCAAGTTTCTGGTGTTCCCTAAAAAATGACGGTCTGACGTTGCCGCTGAAACACGAGAGCGCACCATGAGCACCCACGAAACCATTCAACTGGTACTGCTGGTTTTACTGCTGCTGGCAGCCGCCGGTTGGGCAATCACTTTTTGGCACAAGCAAAAACTGAAAGCCGCGTTGCAAAAACAAACCGACAACCAACAACACATGCAAAGCTTCATGGCTTCCATGTCACACCATTTGCGTACCCCGCTCAACGGCATCATGGGTTACGCCGAGTACATACACAGCAGCTCCAAAGAGCCGATGATCCATTTCACCTCCAAGATCATCCTGGAAAACAGCCTGGAGATGCTGCACCTGGTCAACGGCATGCTGGACATTCACAAGATCAAAGAAGGCCAGTTGCAGTTGGCCGAATCGGAGTTTGATGTTTACGATTTGATCGAATCGGTGCGCGAATTGCACCAGCCACGCGCCACCCGCTTGAACCTCACACTGCAACTCAGCACCGACCAGCAAACCACCTTGCGCATGAAGGCCGACCCCTACCGCTTGCGCCAGGTGCTCAACAACCTGGTCGACAATGCCATCGCCTATAACCGGCCGCAAGGCCAGGTGACGCTGCAACTCTCGCACGACGAGGCGGCCAACTGTTTGACATTCACGGTCATCGACACCGGTCTGGGTATTCCGCAGGACGTGGAAAAAAACCTGTTCACCCGCCCCGGCGATCCGGCGTCCAACTTCACGCTGCGGCGCAAAGAAGGCGCAGGGCTGGGTCTGGTACTCAGTCACCAATTGGTTCAACTCATGGGCGGACAACTCCACTACAACACACAAGCAGGCGTCGGCAGCTCATTCTTCTTCACTCTGCCGCTTCGCAAAACAGAAACCCACACAGAAACGGCAACCGCATGAACACGCGCCATGTGATCGTGGTCGACGACAACGAGACCAACCGCTTGTTGCCCGGTTTGTTTTTACGGCCTATGGGTTACACCGTGCATGAATGCGACAGCGCCACCCAGGCGCTGGCCATGCTGCAAGACACGGTCTGCGATGTGCTGCTGCTGGACATTTCCATGCCCACCGTCAGCGGCATGCAACTGTGCCTGCAACTGCGTGCAGATCCGCGCTTCACCCACATGAAAATCATTGCCTATACCGCCCACGCCATGCCAGAGGAAATACAACAGCTAGAGGCCGCCGGTTTCAACAAAGTGTTGCTCAAACCCATACGCAGCCAAGAGCTGATGCAGGCGTTGAACATTTAAAACATCGCTTGTCAGACCACCGGCATGGCATGCCAGTCGGTGGTGTAGTCCGGTGATTTATTTTCTTGCTTCATTTGCCATTGTTTGTACGCGCCTTGCGTTGATACCTTGACTGTGCCGCGACCGTAGCGTTTGTTCAAGCCGTCCAGCGCATCCATCAAACGCGTGTCCACCGCCTGCGGCGGCTCCAGCCAATCGGTCTGGTAGATGCCTTGCGGTGATATACCGCTGAGCATGACACCGGCTTTTTTGTACTGGTAACCCGGGCGGAACATGCGCTCCACCAAATAGTCGGCCCAGCGGTTGACCACCAGACTGTCGTTGGTCGGTTGCGGCAGCGGCACCACCAGCGAAGGCGAGTACTGCGGCAAGTCTTGACGAAAACGGTTGGTCATCAAAAACACTTGAATGACGGATGCGTGTGAACTTTGCGCACGCAACTTGGCGCAGGCGTTAGCCACAAACACACTGACCGCGTCTTTCAGCACATCGACGGTTTCCACCATGGCCCCGAAAGAACGGCTGGCGATGATTTGCTGCTTGTCCGGTTCCACCTCTTGCATATCGATACACGCCAAACCATTCAACTCGCGCTGGGTTTTTTCCATCACCACGCCGAACTCAGCACGCAAGCTGGGCACGTGCGCCAAGCGCAAGTCCTGCACCGTGTGTATGCCGTGCGCGGCCAAACGCGTGGTCAGGCGTCTGCCCACGCCCCACACCTCGTCCACCGCGATGCGCGACAGCAAACGCGCTTGCTGCGCAGCGCTGAGGTCGTTGTAATTGAACACGCCGCGCGAGCGCGGGTGTTTTTTGGCGATGTGGTTGGCCAGCTTGGCTAGCGTTTTGGTCGGGCCTATGCCGACACACACCGGCATGCCGGTCCACTTGAGCACGGTTTCGCGGATGCGGTAACTCAGTGCACGCAAGTCAGGCATTCCGCTCAAATCCACAAAACATTCGTCGATGGAATACACCTCGGTGCGCGGCGAAAAATCCGCCAATATGCGCATGACGCGG
>CANGCZ010000196.1 GCA_947452325.1 Comamonadaceae bacterium
ATTTCCTGTGGTGTGCCCGGGCTGGCGTGGTGCGCCACCATGCGCCAGCCTTGCGGGGTGCGCACATACACATTGGTGGTCAACACAAAAGCCGTGGCCGGGGCATCGGGTAGATTCAGTTCTATGCGCTCCACCAGGTTGTGCATGGCGCTGGTGACGGTTTCTACTTTTCGAACATGCTCGGGATGGGCGTCAATCACGCCATTGCTGAACATGTTTTCAAACGATTGACGTATGTTGTCCAGGCCTACGAGTCTGGGCCCGCCCGGGTGCACGCACACCACTTCTTCATCATCGGACCAACAGGCCATGAGGCGATCGATATCACCTTTTTGCAAGGCTTCATAAAAGGCAGCTTCGATCTCATCAGCGGAACCGCCGATGGTGGCTGCCCGAAGCTTGGCCTTGGACAATGTCTTACTTGTTTTTGCGGAACTTGCGCAGTGCGGACAACTGCGCCGCGAAAATGGCAAGCTCAGATTGGGCGGCAGCGATGTCTACGCTGGACTTGGCATTTTTCAGGTTTTCCTCTGCTGCCTTTTTGGAAGCATTGGCGCGCTCTTCGTCCAGGTCTTTGCCGCGCACCGCTGTGTCGGACAAGACAGTGACGGAGTCGGGCTGCACTTCCAAAATACCACCGGCGACAAACACGAATTCTTCTTCGCCATCGGGTTTTTGGATACGCACCGAACCGGCGCGTATGCGCGAGATCAGCGGTGTGTGGCGCGGGTAAATGCCCAACTCGCCGACTTCGCCGGGCAAAGCCACGAAAGTGGCTTGTCCGGAATAAATCAGCTCTTCGGCGCTGACCACATCAACTTGTATGGTTTTCATGGGGCTTCCTTGTCAGGTGCGTGAGCAGCCCGGATTAAATTTTCTTGGCCTTTTCGATGGCCTCGTCAATCGTGCCAACCATGTAAAACGCTTGCTCGGGCATGTGATCGCATTCACCGGCCACAATCATCTTGAAGCCGCGAATGGTTTCAGCCAAGGTGACGTATTTGCCGGGTGAACCGGTGAACACTTCAGCCACGTGGAAAGGCTGGCTCAGGAAACGCTGGATTTTGCGGGCTCGTGCCACGGCCAGTTTGTCTTCTGGGGCCAGTTCGTCCATGCCCAGAATGGCAATGATGTCGCGCAATTCTTTGTAACGCTGCAAAGTGCCTTGTACTGCACGTGCGGTGTCGTAATGGTCGTTACCGACCACCAAGGGATCCAACTGACGGCTGGTGGAATCCAATGGGTCAACCGCTGGGTAAATACCCAAAGAAGCGATGTCACGCGACAACACCACAGTGGAGTCCAAGTGGGCAAAGGTGGTGGCTGGTGACGGGTCGGTCAAGTCATCTGCAGGCACGTAAACGGCCTGGATGGACGTGATGGAACCGACCTTGGTAGAGGTAATACGCTCTTGCAAACGACCCATTTCTTCGGCCAGCGTAGGCTGGTAACCCACGGCTGAAGGCATACGGCCTAACAGCGCAGACACTTCGGTACCGGCCAATGTGTAACGGTAGATGTTGTCCACGAAGAACAACACGTCTTTGCCTTCGTCACGGAAAGATTCGGCAATGGTCAAGCCGGTCAAGGCCACGCGCAAACGGTTGCCGGGCGGCTCGTTCATCTGACCGTAAACCATGGCCACTTTGGATTCGGGCAGGTTCTCGAGATTCACCACGCCGGAGTCGGCCATCTCATGGTAGAAGTCGTTACCTTCGCGGGTACGCTCACCCACACCGGCGAACACGGACAAACCGCTGTGCGCTTTGGCGATGTTGTTGATCAGTTCCATCATGTTCACGGTCTTGCCCACACCGGCGCCGCCAAACAGACCAACCTTACCGCCTTTGGCAAACGGACACACCAAGTCAATCACTTTGATGCCGGTTTCCAGCAGTTCTTGTGAAGGGCTGAGTTCGTCGTAAGCAGGTGCTTTGCGGTGAATAGAAGCGGTTTGTGTTTGGTCGACCGGGCCGCGCTCGTCGATAGGCGCGCCGAGCACGTCCATGATGCGGCCCAAAGTGGCTTTGCCCACGGGCACGGTGATGGCCGCACCTGTGTTGGTCACCATGAGTCCGCGGCGCAAGCCGTCAGAGCTGCCCAGGGCAATCGTGCGCACAATGCCGTCGCCCAACTGTTGCTGCACTTCCAGCGTGAGGTTAGAGCCTTCCAGCTTGAGCGCATCGTAAATGCGTGGCATGCTTTCGCGTGGGAACTCAACGTCCACCACGGCGCCAATACATTGGACGATTTTTCCTTGAATACCTGCGTGGGTCATTGCCTGAGCCATGATGATTTGCTCCAAAAAATATGAGGGTTACACCGCCGCCGCACCAGCCACGATTTCGGACAATTCCTTCGTGATCGCTGCTTGACGGGTTTTGTTGTAGATGAGTTTGAGTTCGCCGATGACGCTGCCTGCGTTGTCGGTCGCAGCCTTCATGGCCACCATGCGTGCAGATTGTTCGGACGCCATGTTTTCTGCCACGGCTTGGTACACCAAAGATTCAATGTAGAGCTCGAGCAAATCGTCAATGACCGCAGGCGCATCCGGTTCGTACAAATAGTCCCAGCTGTGGCTGCCGGCTGCAGTGGCTTCTTTGTGCATTTTTTCGTGTGACAAAGGCAGCAGTTGCTCGATCACCGCTTCTTGTTTCATGGTGTTGATGAAGCGCGTGTAGCAAATGTAGACCGCGTCTAACTTGCCTTCGGTGTAGGCATCCAACATGACTTTGACCGGGCCGATCAAGGTTTCCAAATGCGGTGTGTCACCCAGCTGAGTGAGATGGGCCAGCACCTGCGCGCCAATGCGGTTGAGAAAACCCAGGCCTTTGTTGCCAATGGCAATGGTTTGCGGTGTGGCGCCGACGGCCTGCATGTCCTTGAACTTGTGCGTGAGCGCGCGCAAGATGTTGGTGTTCATGCCGCCGCACAAGCCTTTGTCGGTGGTGACGACGATGAACCCGGTGGACTTGACAGGGTGCACCTTCATGAACGGGTGCACATACTCCGGATTCGCCTGTCCCAGATGGGCAGCGACATTGCGGATTTTTTCGCTGTAAGGGCGGGCCGCACGCATGCGGTCCTGCGCCTTGCGCATTTTGGAAGCGGCCACCATTTCCATGGCTTTGGTGATCTTCTTGGTGTTTTCCACCGATTTGATCTTGCCGCGAATTTCCTTGCCGACTGCCATGAAGTGCTCCTTGCTGCTAGATGGCGGTTAGACGAAAGATTTTTTGAAAGCTTCGATGGCTTTGACCAACTCGGCTTCTGCGTCTTTGTCCATGGCTTTGTCTTTTTCCAACTTGGCCAGCAAAGCGGCGTGCTTGTCTTTCAGGAAGTGGTGCAAACCGGCTTCGAAATGCAGCACTTGTTTGACTTCGATGTCATCCAAAAAGCCTTTGTTGGCGGCATACAGCGTGGACGCCATCAAACTGATGGGCAAGGGGCTGTACTGGGCTTGTTTCAACAACTCGGTCACGCGTGCGCCACGGTCGAGTTGCTTGCGGGTGGCTTCGTCCAGGTCAGAAGCGAACTGGGCAAACGCAGCCAATTCACGGTACTGGGCCAAGTCGGTACGGATACC
>CANGCZ010000197.1 GCA_947452325.1 Comamonadaceae bacterium
GATGCACGCAGTTTGCAATTACAGGCCGAACGCGCTGTCTTCGATGCGAATGCCGCCCTCATGCGGGCACGCTGGGAATTGGAATTGGCCATGCAATCACCTGTCGCGGCAGTTGACGCTCAATAAGCTTGGGGAATGTATTTTGGATAAACCCTGGAAGAACAAACTCATTCTGGTGCTGACACTGGTCATCCTGTTGCTGGTCTGGGCGCTGGCATGGATGGGCAGAGACGAATTTCAACACGCGCACGAAGACGACGACAAGGTCGCTTCGATTGAACGTGCTGCAAGCGAGCCCAATGTGGTGGTGATTGACGAGGACGCCCAAAAGCAGGCAGGTATCACGGTGGAAACTTTGAAAGCCGCCAAATACTCGGCCTCACAAAAGTTCGCCGGTGTGGTTCTCGATTTGCGTGCTTTGGTGGAAGCCAGGCAACGCTACACCAGCTTATCCGCTCAGCTTGCCGGGGCACAGGCACAAGTGCTGCAGCGTCGCAATGAATGGGTGCGCACCCAAGGCCTGTACGACGACGGACGCAACGCTTCCAAGCGCGACCTGGAGGCCGCACGCGCTGCGCTGGCGTCTGAAGAACAGCGCGAGATAGGTTTGCAAGCCGAGCAACGCGCAGTCGTCGACAGTGTGCGCATGCAGTGGGGCGATGCTTTTGCCCAGCGATTAGGCGACAGGGACGGACTGGTGGCGCGTGCCATCAACCATCAACTGGAAGTGGTTCAATTTGCCTTGCCTTTCGGCTCATCGCCGCCACACCCGCAGTGGCAAGTGGATGTGTCTGCGTCCGGCCAGTCAAGCGGCGTTCCTGCTGCCTTGCTGGGCCGTGCCGCGCAACCCCTGCCCGGCTTGCAAGGTGAAAACTGGTTGCTGAGTACCTCGCCTACCGGGGCCGGAGCAGGCACCCGGGTGCGTGTCATCTCGCAACAAGGCAAGGCGCAAAAAGGCGTGCTGGTGCCTGTGTCAGCCATGCTCCGCTTCGCCGGTAAAAACTGGGTCTATGTGCAAACCGACGCAGACCGGTTTGAACGCATGCCCTTGGCGGTTGACCGCGCCATGGGCGACGGATTTTTCACCAATGCCTTCGAAGCCGATACGGCGGTGGTGACCGGCGGTACACAGTTATTGCTGTCTGAGGAGTTCCGTTTCCAGATCAAAAACGAGAACAAGGACTAGCCGCGCATGCTGGTCAAAACCATTCGATTTTCGATTCGCCATCCGACGGTGGTGTTGGTGTTAGCGCTCATGCTGCTGGCTTACGGTATTTATTCGACTCGCATTGCCAAACTCGATGTGTTTCCTGAATTCGCACCACCGCAGGTGGTGATTCAAACCGAGGCGCCGGGTTTTTCAGCCGAATTGGTGGAGTCACTCGTCACGCGCCACATTGAGTCCGCCATGTTCGGCACCGTCGGTGTCATCAACATGCGCAGCCAGTCCATTCCCGGTTTGTCCATTGTGACCGTGGTCTTCGGGGATGACAGCGACTTGTACCGCAACCGGCAACTGGTCAGCGAAAAATTGACCTCGCTGGCCAACCATTTGCCTCTGGGTGTGGCTGCGCCCAACATCACGCCCTTGACCTCATCTGCGAGTTCGGTGCTGGGCATAGGCTTGACCTCGGACAAGCGCGATCTGATGGACTTGCATGACATTGCCGAATTCACTGTCAAACCGCATTTGCTGGGTGCCAGCGGCGTGGCCGATGTGAATGTGTTCGGTGGCAAAGTGCGTCAATGGCAAGTGCAGTTCGATACCGAAGCGCTGGTACGCCACGGCGTCACCGTGGAAGAAGTGATTGAGGCCACCCGCCGCGCCAGTGGCTTGCGACCGGGCGGGTTTGTCGAAGGTCGCAACCAACGGGTCATCGTCAGCGCCGACGGCCAGATCGAAAGCGTGGAAGAACTGGCGCGGACCAAGCTGGTCATGCGCGGCACTCAGGTGCTGCGCATGCAAGATGTGGTGAAGATCGTCGAAGCCCCGGCACCGTCCATCAGCGCGGCCAGTATCAACGGCAAGCCCGGCGTATTTTTGATGGTGCAAGGTCAATTAGGCGCCAACACATTTGAAACCACCTTGCGCATCGAAGAACGCTTGGCACAACTCGAACCTATGCTCAAGCGAGAAGGCCTGACGGTGCATAAAAACCTGTTCAGACCGGCTGGCTTCATTGAAACTTCCATCACCAATATTCAACGCGACATATTGCTCGGCTCTGCTTTGGTCGTGGCCGTGCTGTTTTTGTTTTTGTTCAATGCCCGCGCAGCGTTGATATCAGCGATTGCCATACCGCTGTCGCTGCTGGCTTCGGTGATTGTGCTGGTGCATCAGGGCGTGTCCTTGAACATCATGGTGCTGGGCGGTCTGGTGATTGCGCTGGGCGAAGTGGTGGATGACGCCATCATCGATGTGGAAAACATTTTCCGGCGCTTGCGCGAAAACCGCGAACGTGGATATCCGCGCACCGACTGGCGGGTGGTGCTCAATGCCTCGCTTGAAGTCAGAAGCTCTGTCATCTATGCCACTTTCATTGTGGTGCTGGTGTTCATGCCCATGCTGTTTTTATCCGGCGTGGCCGGGCGCATGTTTCAGCCGCTGGCGCTGACCTATATTTATGCGCTGCTGGCTTCGCTGCTGGTGGCGCTGACGGTGACACCGGCCTTGTGTTACTTGATGCTGCACCGTGGCGTGGCGTTTCGCAACGGTGACCCGCCCTTGGTGCACTGGCTCAAACACCGTTATGAAAAACTGCTCAGAGGCATTGAAGGCTCGGCCAAACCGGTGATCTTCTCAACCTTGATGGTGGTGTTGCTGGGCATGGCTGCTATTCCTTTGTTTCGCATAGAGTTTGTGCCCGAGTTGCGCGAAGGCCATTACATCGTGCACATGACTGCCTTGCCCGGCACCTCTGAAACCGAATCTCTACGCATAGGCGCCAAAGTCATACAAGCCATACAAAGTGTAGACAAGGTCAAATCGGTCACCCAATGGGTAGGACGTGCGCAAAACGGCGCTGACACATTTGGTATGCACTACAGCGAAATCGAAGTGGAAATCGGTCCGCTGCCCGCCAGTGAGCAAAAGGAAGTGCTTGATGCCATACGCAACAAACTCACCACTGTTCAAGGCAAGCCGGGCGTGTCGCCATTTCCCGGTGTCAGCTTTGCCATCAATACCTTTCTGGCTGAGCGTATAGAAGAAACCGTGTCCGGGTATGCGGCTGAGTTTGTGGTGGAAATTTTCGGCCAGGACCTGGACTTGCTGGACCGCGACGCCAAACTGCTGGCCCAGGCCATTGCCGCCATTCCGGGTGCGCGCGATGTCACCACCCAGTCACAACCCGGCACGCCGCAACTCGAGTTCAGGCTGGACCCGCAGCGCATCGCGCAAAAAGGTTTGCACACCACCGAAGTGCTGGATTTGATTCGCACGTTTTACGGCGGCATGGAAGTCGGACAAGTGGTGCAGGAAGGCCGTGTCATTCCCTTGGTGGCGATTGCCACGCTAGACCAGCGCACGGCTTTGCATCGCATCCATCAATTCCGTTTTCCCATGGC
>CANGCZ010000198.1 GCA_947452325.1 Comamonadaceae bacterium
ATCCACCGACCATGCAGAGGCGTTCAGCAGCGGGATAGCCGGTGTGTCGGCTGAAAAAACCGGACCCGACTGGACGCTCAAGGCGCCGCAGGTACCTGAACTCCAACAAAACAAACCCAGTATTGCTTATTTTTTGCAACAAAGCGATTGGCCCAGAGTGGAATGGCTGACTCACCACGCCGCAAGCACGCCGACTTTGATACAGGCTTTGTTGCAACCGCTGGCAGGTGCGCCGCGGCTGCGTGGTCTGGTGGTCGCAGGCACAGGGGCGGGTACGGTTAAACCTTCGTGGGAAGAGGCTTTACAGCAGGCCATAGCGCAAGGCATAGCTGTGTGGTTGACCAGCCGTTGCACTTGGGGCGAAGCGCTGTTGCAAGCGCAACAGCAATGCGGGCAGCTGAGTCCATTGTCATCTGCCAAGGCCTGCATGGGCCTGGCGCTGCACCTGATGGCACAGGACGAACAAAGATCAGCTACTTAAGGCTTTCAAAGCGCGGTCTTTGATTTCTTCGACACTGCCTTGGCCGCTGATGGCGCGGTACTTGGGAGCATTTGCCGGGTCGTTATTGGCCCACTGTGTGTAATAGTCGACCAGTGGCCGTGTTTGCGAACTGTAGACTTCAAGCCGTTTTTTCACGGTTTCTTCTTTGTCGTCATCACGCTGGATCAGCGGTTCACCGGTGACATCGTCCAGGCCATCGACCTTGGGCGGGTTGAAACGCACGTGGTAAGTGCGGCCACTGGCCACATGGGCGCGGCGTCCGCTCATGCGTTCAATGATGGCGTCAAACGGCACATCAATTTCAAGCACGCAATCGAGTTTGACCCCAGCGTGTTTCAGTGCGTCGGCTTGAGGCAGGGTGCGGGGAAAGCCGTCGAACAAAAAACCGTTGGCGCAATCGGAATGGGTGATGCGTTCTTTGACCAGACCGATGATGATGTCATCACTGACCAGACCGCCTGCATCCATTATTTTTTTAGCAGCCAGTCCCATCTCAGTGCCGGCTTTCACCGCAGCGCGCAACATGTCACCTGTGGAAATTTGGGGGATGCCGTAAGCCTGGCAAATGAATGTGGCCTGGGTGCCTTTGCCGGCACCGGGCGCACCCAGCAGAATCAGTCTCATTGTCGTCCTTGCATTTGAATGACAGCCACTGTCTTTGCAGCGCTTTGTCGCTTGTTAAGTCCTGAGAATAGCATGCACAGCCTGACAAAGACTGACAGCATCAAGTGCGCAACCATTCGTTCACCCGCAGCAGATCTTCAGGTGTGTCTACACCAGCGGCACTGGCTTGCAAGGAGACATGAACCGCAATACGGTAGCCGTGCCACAGTGCCCGCAACTGCTCAAGCGCCTCTGCCAATTCTGAAGGTGCAGCTGTCAGCCCGGGAAACAGGCTCAGAAAAGAGGCCCGGTAGGCGTACAAACCCACGTGCCGATACACCGTGTAGGGCGGTAATTCACCCACTTGAGCGTCTCGCCAGCAGGGGATGCCGGCGCGGCTGAAGTAGCTGGCGTGCGAGCGCTTATCCAATACCACTTTGACTACGTGCGGGCTGAGCCAATCCTCAAGAGCAGTGATCGGATGCGCCAAGGTGCTCATGCTGACGTCCTTGTTTGCATCAAGCATTTGGGCCACCAGGTCAATGTGTTGCGGGTCTATCAGCGGTTCATCGCCTTGGACGTTAACCACGATGGTGTCGGGCAACAGGTTTAACAGCATCACGGCCTCGGCCAGTCTGTCGCTGCCGCTGGGGTGGTCGCGCCGAGTGAGAATGGCTTCAATGCCATGGGTTGAGCAGGCTGCAAGTATGCGTTCATCGTCGGCAGCCACGACCACGCGTTGGGCTGAAGATTTCAGACTCTGCTGTGCCACACGCACCACCATGGGCAGTCCGGCAATATCGGCCAAGGGTTTGTCCGGCAATCGTGAAGAGCCAAGACGTGCGGGTATCAGCACGACAAAAGGCGTTTCATTCATGCAATTTGTCCAACTCTTCATCGCTCAAGGTGCGGGCTTCCACTTCGAGCAACACAGGAATGCCGTCGCGCACCGGATAGGCCAACCGGGCACTGCGAGACACCAGTTCCTGCGTATCACGCTGGTAAATCAGGCTGCCCTTGGTGACCGGGCAAACCAGCAGTTCAAGTAATTTTTTGTCCATAAAGCAATGATAGTCGCTGCACCTCGGTACCGAGTTTTTGCAGTAGCAAAGGGGGCAATTCGCACTCCAGCGGCACCGCCCATGCAGACGGAAAATGGGGCCAAAGTTTGACCGCGTCTTTTTCTGTGCAAAACAGCGGTTCATTGCTGGCAGGCAGCCAGTTATCCAATGAAGCGTGGTCGGGTAGGGCGTGCTTGTGTTTCAGCCGCATACCGGCTTGTTCCAGCGCGGCAAAAAACACCGCCGGTCTTGCAACCGCTGCCAGCGCTTGAACCGTTTGTCCGCGCCAGTTGGAAAGATCGCGTTGCTCACCTTCACCGTTGCGCGCAGTCTGCGACAAGTAGCGTTTGGCTGACAAACTGTCTTCCAGCGCTTTGTCACCGGTGTGCACTACATACTGAATACTGCTTGTATTGGGGTGTCGAGGCCAAAGCTCGCGCAATGGCCCGGCCGGCAGCAACCAGCCATTGCCCAAGCCCCTGTTGTCGAACACACACACGGCCAAGTCATGGTGAAGCGCACGGTGCTGCAAACCGTCATCGCTGATGATGAGTTGTGTGTGCGGATAGTTTTGCAGCAAAGCCTGTGCGGCTTTGACGCGTTGCCGTCCGGTAAACACAGGCACAGCGCAACGCTGTTTGATCAACAAAGGCTCGTCACCCGCTTGCGATGCCAAACTGCTGCTGGATACTTCCATCACCGGTTCATCCCCGGTGCCATAAGCGCGCGCAATCACGCCGACGTGTATCCCCAGCGACTTGAAATGCTCGACCAAATGGATGACGATGGGCGTTTTACCGGTGCCGCCTGCCAAAACATTACCGACCACCAGCACTGGCAACGGCAAATGCGTGGTTTGGCGCCAGCCTTTGGCATAAGCCATGGCGTTGAGCCCAAGCCAAGCACGGCTGATCAGCGTCAGTGGCCACAGCAGGCAGGCCATTGGCCCGCGTGCCGCCCAAACCTGTTGTGAAAGGTAAGCCGACAAGCGCATCTGAGCTCAGGGAAGAGGGGTGTTGCTGGTGCGCGCCTGAGCCGAAAAAGTGATGTGTTGCAAACCTGCTTTTTGCGCTGCTTCCAGTACTTGCATCACCGCTTGATGGCTGGCACGCGCGTCTGCTGACACCACCAGCAGCGCATCTGCATTGTGGTTGGCTGCAAGCGACAAAGCCTGCGTCAATGAACCTATGTCAGCGGTGGATACAGGTGTTTTTTGCACCATGTACTGCCCATCACTGCTGACACTCACACGTATTTCGTCCGGGCGGTTTTCCTGTTGCGCGCTGTCGGCCTTGGGCAAGCGCATGTCCAGTTGGGTCAGTCGGCCATAAGTGGTGGTCAGCATCAAAAAGATGAGTATGACCAGCAGCACATCGATGAACGGGATCAGAT
>CANGCZ010000199.1 GCA_947452325.1 Comamonadaceae bacterium
GGAAATCACTGGGCTGGAAGTGCCCAGCTGAACTCTTCCTGCCTGAAGACTCATTTGACTTCCAAGCTTATTGGAAATCTATACTTCATCCAAATAAACCCAATGTTGCACTTGGAACTTGAAACCACCCAGTATAAAAAATATTTTTGCTCTGGTAAATGGGTAAGTAGAACGAAAAGTACCCCCGGGCTAGGGCGCCAGACCAGTGAATCCAAGTGTGTCAAAGTCCGCATCAAAGCCGCGCAGGCTGGTATATTGCCTCGCAAAGCAATGAAAGTTTGACAATGAAAAAATTTGGAATTGCCCTGTGCTTGTTGGTTGCAAGCTTGGGCGTACATGCGCAGTGGATGTATTTCGGCACAGATGGCGACCGCGCCGACTATTTAAATAAAAGCCTGGATATCTCAGGCCCTCATGTGACATTTTGGGTCATTCAAGATTTCAAGAGCGCGCATACCTTAGAAAATAACCCCGTGACTTTTTTGTCACAAAAAAACCAGTACGACATTGATTGCGCGCAAAACCGCTTGAAGATCATGGCGCTGCATTACTACGACAAGCACATGGCCGGTGGCAACAAAGTTTTCAGCGTCACAGAGGCCGGCGGCAGTCTAGAGATAGAGCCGGATACTTTCGGTGAAGCCCTCAGAGAATTTGTTTGTCAATGACGCACCGACTGTCATTGCAGTCGGTTGAACTGAACGCTTTTGAGCGTCAATGCAAGACTTCATCCTTGTACCTGTCTGTCATAAACAGCACGCCTACGCTACCGGCCACCGCCCCGAACATCACATAAAAAGCCGGGGCCAATGGGGTGCCGGTTTCGCGTATCAGCCAGGTCACGATCAACTGGGCAAAGCCGCCGAACAGCATGACCGCAAAGTTGTAAGCCAGCGCCAGGCCGGTAGAGCGCATATGGACTGGAAATTGCTCGGCCAGCGCGGTGGATACCGGACCGAATGAAATCGCTACTGCCGTGCACAACACGATTTGCATGAGTGTCAGGCGAGTGAGCGTAGGTTCAGCTTGCAACCAGGCCAACAAGGGATAGGGCAACACAAAATAACAGACCAAAGCAAACATCAGGACTGGTTTGCGGCCAATACGGTCGCTCAGTGCACCAAAAAACGGAATCGCGGCTGTCAAACACAACAGCCCGGCCACTTGCGCCATGAAGGCGTCACCCAGTGGAATTTTCAATTGCGTTTTTGCATAGGTCGGCATGTAAATCAGCACCACGTAATACATGATGGTGCCTGCCACCACCAGCCCGAAACACGCAAGCACAGCGCGCGTGTGTTCACGGCACAAGCGCCCCAGACTCACACGCTCGATTTGCTGCTGTTTGGCGCTGGTGAACGCTTCTGTTTCATTCAAATGCCGCCGTATGTACAAGCCCACCGGCCCTATCAAAAGCCCAAACACAAACGGCAGTCGCCAGCCCCAGCTATCAATTTGCTCTGGCGACAGGCCTTGGGTGATCAACATGCCCATGGCCGCACCTGCCAGCGCAGCCAGACTTTGCCCAACCATTTGCAATGAACCGAAAAACCCGCGTCGGCCCGCTGGCGCGCATTCCACCAGGAAGGAAGTGGCGCTGGCAAATTCACCGCCAGTAGCCATGCCTTGCAGCAATCGCGCCAGCAAGATGATGAGCGGTGCGGCCACGCCTATGGCCGCATACGTAGGCGCAAAAGCAATCATGGCGATTGAAATGGTCATCAGCAAAATGATGAGTTGCAAGGCAGCTTTGCGCCCGTGTCTGTCTGCGTACATGCCGATCAGCACACCACCGACCGGGCGCATGAAAAAACCGACTCCGAATGTGACCATGGTCATCAGCAGCGATGCGTATTCGTTGTCAGCCGGAAAAAATAAACGCGAGATGATGACGGTGAGAAATCCGTACACCACAAAGTCATACCACTCAAGAGCGTTGCCTATGACAGCAGCAACGATTTGGCGTGTGGCTACGGTTGGGGTTTGCATCATCCATCCTTCCAGCAATGAAACAGCTTAAACAGTGATCAACGCTTGCATAGTAACCTAGGGTTGGTCTGGCCGTTCGCAACCGGTCAGTGACGGTAGATGTACACAATGGCCGCGACAACCCCGGTGAGAAGATACAAAGGTATGGGCACAACGATCAGCAGTCGACGTGGAATTTCGCGAGTGAGTTGAGCCAGAAAAAACATCAGCCCGCCTATGGACACACCACAAAATACCAATAAAGCCATTTCGTTAGAGATGCGCAACTCAGACATCCAGCGGATGGCTTCAGAAAAATTCATGTTTGTACGCCATTTTCTACAACGTCATCAGATGAGCAGGCAGTCAAAGAAAAAACACTGGTAATTGGATAAGTTTAGAAAGCATACGCGACGATTTGACAGCGTGATCCACTTAATTTAAATGATTCAAAAGTATTCAGTCGAAAGTCAATAGCACCCCCTTAGGATAAATATTCGCTGATGTGTGATTGACCTATCATGGGCTTTGGATTTTTTCGGGATGTTCAATGCGATGGTGTTGCAAGCTTCCGCTGCATGCACCTGTACCCATCCCGCTTTGCGTAGAGTTTTAAGGAATGGCCATGGTGAATGTTGCCGGCAAGCTTCAAGGGGTATGGGCTGATTTGCTCATGCCGTTGAATGAAGATTTATCTGTCAATCACGCCAAACTGTATACACATGTGCAAACCTTGGCGGCCAAAGGTGTTCACGGTCTGGTCTTGTTCGGGCGCTGCGGCGAAGGTACTGCTTTCAGTCCGGTTGAGCGCATGGAGTTGGTGAAGTTTTTGACAGAGCAGGGCGTTGCTGGTGCGGATATGTTGCTGAATGCAAGCGCAGCGAACATGCCTGACACGGTTCACCTGATTCGCAAAACACATTCACTCGGCGTGCAGGCTTTCATGTTGATGCCGCCTGTTTCCGATACAGATGCCACCGACCAGGGCTTGGTCGATTTCTTCAGTTATATCGTTGGCAATCTCAGTGGTTTGAATCTGCGTTTGTACCTGAGCTCGCAGGTCAGTCCTGGTGCCGGGGATTTGAACGCCCGAGTGATCAATGAATTGCTCAGCAGACACCCTTTATCTTTTCAGGGATTGATTGATCAAAGTCCGAATGCCAGCCACACACTGGACTGGATACGCTCTTTTGCTGCCTTGTTGCCGGTTTACACCACCAATGACATGAACGCGCAGGTGGTGGCGGGCATGGGGATACACACTGGTATTTCCAGCTATGCCAACCTGATCACCAAGTTGATGGTGCGCACAGTCACAGCATCCGACGCGGACAAGAAAATCTCAGTCACTGGTAACAAGATAGGTGATGATGATTTGCGATTGACCGAGTTTGATCAGTTACTTGCGCATTTACCGCAAGTCCCTGCTTTGAAATATTTGTTAAGCAGCATGTATCACGACGCTGACTGGCTGCGTGTGCGCCCGCCACTGTCTGCATTGAACACGGCTTCGCAGGAGAAACTTGGCAAAGCATTCAAAAAATTCAATTTGAACCCCAATGTGTATTAACCCACGGAAAGGCTGATCA
>CANGCZ010000200.1 GCA_947452325.1 Comamonadaceae bacterium
TATGGTCTTAATTGCGTCAGCCCTTCACGCGCAGCCGGGCGTCCGGTCCTGCGCGTGCTCGATGACGAAGCGCCCCGGCGCCCGCCGGGGACCTCGCCCGGACTTTTCGCAAAAGAGCCCGGCGCCCCTCTGGCGCTCCCTGCCCTCTCCAGCCTAAAATGAAGCAGAAAAAAGTGAGGAAACCCCATGTCGCAAGAGAACGTGTCTTTCCTGTCTGACGGCTTGAAGCTGCAGGGCATTTTGCATCTGCCGGAGGGCGCGAGCCCCGGCAAGAAATATCCCGCCTTCATGGTGCTGCATGGCTTTGGCAGCAACAAGGGCTCCCACGGCTGCGAAGAGCCCAGCAAGATGTTCGCCGAATGGGGTTACGCCATGCTGCGCTTCGACATGCGCGGCTGCGGCGACAGCGAGGGCGCGCCGGGCAATCTGATCTGCCAGGAGCAGGTGCGCGACGTCTCCAACGCCCTGACCTTCCTGCAGGGCCACCCGAACATCGACCCGGACCGCATCGGCTGCATGGGCTCCAGCTTCGGCGGCGCGGTCACGGTCTATGCGGCAGGCGTCGACAAGCGCGTGGCGGCGGCGATCTCGGCCGGCGGCTGGGGGCATGGCGAAAAGAAATTCCGCGACCAGCACCCCACGCCGGAAGCCTGGAAGAAGTTCACAGACATGCTGGAAGCTGGCAAGAAGCACCGGGCCGAGACCGGCACGTCGCTGATGGTGCCGCGCTACGACATCGTGCCGATTCCCCCGCACCTGCGCTCCAATGTCACCACAGGCTCGCACCAGATGATGACGGCGGAGACCGCCCAGAGCATGTTCGACTTCCGCGCCAATGATGTGGTGGCGGCCATAGCGCCGCGCCCGCTGCTGCTGCTGCACCCGGCCGTGGATTCCGTGACGCCCACCCAGCAATCCATCGACCTCTTCGGCCATTCCAAACAGCCGACGGAGTTGCACCTGATCGCCGACGCCGATCACTTCCTCATGGGCGAGAGCAATCCGCGCGTGGTGAATATATTGAAGGATTGGCTGGCGAAGTTCTTCCCGGCCTGATGCGGGGCCGAACCCCAAACCATCCCAGGCTCCGCGCAGGGATGGCCGCCCGGCTACGGACGAGCCTGCGGGCCGGTGGATCGATGCTCTGTGGCAGCGCTGCGAGAGGGATCTTCGCCGCGCGCCATTGTCATCTCTGGTTCTGCGCCGCCATGATCTGCATGAGATTCTGCGAAGGCCCGGACATCACCATCCTGGATTGAATGGCGGATTTCTGCTCGTCATTCAGATAGGTGAGTTTGGACGCCTTCAGGGCGACGCCCTGCATGGGCGTGATCGCCAGAAGCTGCGCCTGCGTCATGCCGCTGAAGGCCATGGGCGTGATGGCGGAGATCTGGGTGTTGGTCAGATACTTGATGTTCGTGGCGTCGATCTTGGCGATCTGCGTTTTTCCAAGAGCCGCCATCTGAAGCGCGGAGAAGCCAACGATCTGCTCCGCGCTCAAGGCGCCCATCTGTTCCGATGTCAGCCCCTTGATCGCAGCGACAGGAATGGCCGCCAGTTGCGTAGCGCTCAGCGCCTTGAACTGGGCAAGCGGCATCTGGGTCACCTGAGCGTCCGTGTATTTCTTGATCTGATCCACCGTGAGCGCAGCGGCGCTGGCGTTCGCTGTCCTCAAGGAGGCCTGATAGGCGGCGATCGCCTTCGACGAAATGGAGACCTCCACACCAGACGTGCTTTTCGACGCCGTGGAGGCGGTCGACAGCGCCTTGTTCCCACCAATGGCTTTCGCCAAGGCCGACGTGCCCATCTGCTGGGAGCCGGAATTGGCGCTCGAATTCAGATTCGTCGATAGGTTGCTGACAGTCATCGCGGCCTCTTTCGAGCCTTAGCAGCAAGTTCCATGCCGCAAGCTCGAAGGCGGGCGTTTCGCGGCGGAATCCCGGAGGTGGGCCGCGTCCGGCGTCAACGCAACCCCGTGAACCGACCGACGTTTTCTTCCGGAATCTGCGATCAAAGACCCTCATTCAAAATACAAAATAGTTGATATACGAAGTAATAACCGCTTATTAAGCAAGAAATTGATTAAATAATACGCTAATCGATTGATTAAAACGCGTATTAATCTGCGCGATAAAGTGGATTATCCGCTTCAAGTCAAAATAATGAAAGTAATCGTTATCACACCACCCCGCCCCGCCGTTGTCTATGCTGAGGCGAGTATTTCCCGTCCCGTCAGGAAACGCCGCGCAGTCCGGGTTGTAGCAACAGGAGTAATGGCATGACGGTTATCAACACGAATACGGGATCGCTCTACGCCCAGCAGGCCCTGACGACCAACGCCCGCAGCCTGTCGACCGTCATGCAGCAACTTTCGACCGGCAAACGCATCAATAACGCCGTTGACGATGTGGCGGGCATGGCCATCAGCACACGCCTCACCAGTCAGATCCGGGGCCTCAACCAGGCGGTGCGCAACACCAACGATGGCATTTCGCTGATCCAGACGGCCGAAGGCGCCACCGAACAGGTCACCAACATGCTGCAACGCATGCGCGAACTGGCCGTTCAAGCCTCCAACGACACCAACAACACAAGCGACCGCGTGTACCTGAACCTTGAATTCCAGGCCTTGAACACGCAGGTGACGAAAATCGCTGAATTCACCCAGTGGAACGCAAGCAATATCATTGACGGCAGCAATACAGGGTCCGGTTCGGGCGTCTTCAGTTTCCAGGTCGGCGCCAATTCGGCGCAGACCATCTCCGTCACCCTCCCGAATCTGCAGACCCAGGGCGCCGGGGCGCTCTCCAACATCGCCAGCAGCGTGGTCACATCAACGGCGGACGCCAACAGCGCCCTTGGCTCCATCAGCACCGCGCTCGACACCGTCAACCTGGCGCGCGCCAAAATGGGAGCCGCGATCAGCCGTCTGCAATTTACTGCCGACAACCTGGCGAATGTCTCTGCGAAGGCGCAGGAATCGCGCAGCCGCATCGAAGACACCGACTATTCGCAGGCAACAACTGAACTCGCCAAGCGCAACATCATCCAGCAGGCCGCACAGGCGATGCTGGCCCAGGCCAACCAGCAGCCGCAAACCGTGCTCCAGCTTCTGCGGTAGGCGCGCCTGAGCTGAACAGCCATCAAAAGGGGCGGGGGAGTTCCCCGCTCTGGCTTTCATGGGCAAGCCGACAAATCTCGACATGATCCACGCAAGCAAATCAGCCGAATGTCAGGAGAACTTGAACCAGCAAGGGAAATTCAGGTCCAGATAACCAAGGTTGATATCAGGATAAAGACTATCCGTATTGCCGGAGAAACCCGTCACCAAAGGCCTCGGCGCCTTGCCCTTGCTGAGGTTTTGCTCCAGATACAAAAAAATGAAATATTCGCAAGCGGCGAAGGTGTCATCGGCCTCAAGATAGGCTGGAACCAGATTCTCCAGCGCGAATTCCTTATTCGTATAATAAAAACGACAATCAGCCCTTGGCTTGGCGAAATCGCCATCCTCCGTGTATTTCCACACCATGGTGGACA
>CANGCZ010000201.1 GCA_947452325.1 Comamonadaceae bacterium
ACTTTCTTCCCAGGGGCGGTAACGCATTTCAACCGGGAAGGTGCGTCCAGACACCATCAGCACCGGCGCAGGTCCTTTGGCGCCGGCGAAATGCTGGGCGAACCTATCGGCGTCAATGGTCGCCGAGGTGATGATGATTTTTAAATCGGGACGTCGCGGCAGTATTTGTCTGAGGTAGCCCAATAAAAAATCGATGTTCAGGCTGCGCTCATGCGCCTCGTCGATGATCAGCGTGTCGTAGGCCAGCAGCAAGGGGTCGGTTTGCGTTTCGGCCAACAAAATGCCGTCGGTCATCAGCTTCACTGAAGCCTCGCGGGACAACTTGTCTTGGAAGCGGACCTTGTAGCCGACCACCTCGCCTATGGGCGTTTTCAGCTCCTCGGCGATGCGCTTGGCTACCGAAGTAGCCGCGATGCGCCGGGGTTGGGTGTGGCCAATGATTTGACGGCGTTTGGGTTGGGAAACATCGGGATCTGACCCCAATTTCTCCACGGCCCAACCGCCCCGTCCCAACGCCAAAGCCATTTTTGGCAATTGCGTGGTCTTGCCCGAGCCGGTTTCGCCGCAAACAATGACGACTTGGTGCGCTTGTATAGCCGACATGATGTCGTCGCGGCGGGCGCTGACCGGGAGGTCTTCGGGAAATTCAATCGAGAGAGTCGGGTTGGGTGTTGTCACAATTCGAATTATCCCACGACACGTGTTCACGTGCTACACTGATTCACATGAACCAGTGTTGACGGAGCTGCCATATGGCCAATCTCACCATTTCTCTGGACGAAAACCTCGTCAAACAAGCACGCATCAAAGCGATTCAAGAAGGCACCTCGCTCAGCGCCAAGGTGCGCGAAATGCTAGCGGCTTATGTGCGGCAAGACGCACCCGTGAAAGCTGCGGTCATTCCCAAACTGCCCGTCTCTAAGGCCACTGGCGGCCTCATGCCAGGTATCGATCCCAGCAGCAACCGTTCCTTTTATGAAGCCATGGATGCCGATATGGACATCAACAGTAGCAAATGACGCCTGACGTGAACGTGTTGGTATCGGCATACCGACCAGATCACCCGCTCCATTTACCCGCACGCCATTGGTTGGACGACACAGTGCGTCAGGCAGCCAACGGCCGTGCGAGTTTGCAACTCTTGGGCGTGGTGGTGACAGGTTTTGTCCGCATCACCACCCACCCCAAAATATTCCACGAAATCGATCCCTTGCAAGATGTGACCGCCTTCCTAGACAGTCTGCTGGACAATACAGGCGTGCAATTTCAAGCACAAGGTTCAGTGTGGCCATACTTTAAAGAGCTGTGCCTGACACAACAAATCCGGGGCAATCTGGTCAGCGATGCTTGGATTGCGGCAACCGTGATGCAATCTGGTGAGACACTCTGCACATTCGATCGCGACTTCACCCGCTTGCTGCCGTCTCACCAATTGATTCTGCTCAAGCCTTAAAGACTCAAACCCATGTCCACAGTTTTCAATTTCACTTTCGTCCCCTGGTTCCGCTCGGTCGCACCCTACATACACATGCACCGTGGCAAAACCTTTGTGGTGGCGATTGCAGGCGAGGCTATTGCCGCCGGCAAATTGCCCAGTCTCGTGCAAGACTTGGCCATGATCCAAAGCATGGGCGTGAAAGTGGTGCTGGTCCACGGCTTTCGCCCGCAAGTCAACGAGCAACTCAAAGCCAAAGGCCACGCGCCCAAATACTCTCACGGCATTCGCATCACCGACAGCGTGGCGCTGGACTGCGCACAAGAGGCTGCCGGGCAACTGCGTTATGAAATCGAGGCGGCATTCAGCCAAGGCTTGCCGAACACACCCATGGCGGGCGCGACCATTCGCGTCATCTCGGGTAACTTCATCACTGCGCGCCCGGTAGGTATCGTCGACGGCGTGGATTTCCAACATTCCGGTCTGGTTCGCAAAGTAGACGTCACCGGTATCAGCAAAACGCTGAGTTTGGGCGCGATGGTGTTGCTGTCGCCGTTTGGTTTTTCGCCGACCGGTGAGGCCTTTAACTTGACCATGGAAGAAGTCGCTACATCGGTGGCCATCGCTTTGCAGGCTGACAAACTCATCTTCGTGACCGAAGTACCGGGCATTCGCATCAAACCGCTGGAACCCGCGGGAGAAGACAACCCGATCGATACTGAAATGCCACTCGATGTCGCTGAGCAATTGCTGGCTGACGCCCCACCAGCCAACCAACCGACAGACATTGCTTTTTACCTTCAACATTGCGTCAAAGCCTGCAAGCATGGTGTGGAGCGCAGCCACATACTTCCTTTCGCGGTCGATGGCGTTTTGTTGCTGGAAATTTATGTGCATGACGGCATAGGCACCATGGTGGTGGATGAGCGACTCGAGAGTTTGCGCGAGGCTACGCCGGACGATTTAGGCGGTATCTTGCAATTGATTGAACCTTTTGAAAATGATGGCACGCTGGTACGCAGAGAACGTACCGAGATAGAACGCGACATCGGCAACTACACCGTCATTGAGCACGATGGCGTCATCTTCGGTTGCGCGGCGCTCTACCCCTTTCCAGAAAACAAAACCGCCGAGATGGCCGCGTTAACCGTATCACCTCATTCGCAAGGCCAGGGCGACGGCGAAAAAATACTTCGCCGCATCGAGCAGCGCGCGCGTCACCTGGGTGTAGAAAGTATTTTCGTGCTGACCACACGTACCATGCACTGGTTTTTAAAACGTGGCTTTGTGCAAGTGCCTATCGATTGGTTGCCGCAAGCGCGTTTGCGCAAATACAGCCCGGACCGCAAGAGTGTGGTGCTGGTGAAAAAACTGCCTCAGGGTTGAGACTCGAAATTTGCATCGTTGGCAGCTTGAAAACGTGGTTGAATTTTGCGCCACACCACCAGCAACAACCACAAGCCCATGGCGACAAAGGCCACGAAGGACCAATTGGCGATAGAGCCGCCTAACAATGTCCAATCCACCTTGGTGCAGTCACCACTGCCTCTGAAAATCAGAGGAATGGCACGTTGCAGCGGAAACGATTCGATCATGCCGTAAAAGTTGCGGCCGCAACTGACAATATTCGGCGGATACCACTGCAACCAGGACTGTCGAGCAGCGACGAATGCACCAAACCCCGCCATCAACACACCGAGCACGACCAGCACCTGCTGCCATCGAACATGGCGGATGAACAGTGCAATGACAGCTAACAAACCAACGATGGTCATGGCATAGCGTTGCACGATGCACATAGGGCATGGCTCCAAGCCAACCACGTGTTGCAAATACAAACCAAAAGCCAACAGGCCAGCACAGCCAAGCGCCAACAACGCCCAAGTCAAGCGCAGGTTGAGTAGGTTCCAGAGTTTTGAGGGCATTTTTTAACGGGGACCAAGTAACGGACAACCATTATCCGCCCGGTCAGCCCTTCCCTTGAGGGCACGCCATGAATGCCCTAGGGGGATACAAAGCTTGCTACAGTCACGGCTTTGTCTGATACACGCAAGGATTCTCATGGCACGCACTGTTCACTGCATCA
>CANGCZ010000202.1 GCA_947452325.1 Comamonadaceae bacterium
AGTAGCCAGACAGGGTAGCGTCAGCCATTGCGCCTGTGACGGCGGCCATTGCTGCGATTGCAACGAGGGTTTTTTTCATTTCAAATTTCTCCAAGGGTTAAACAAAGGGCTCCGGAACTGCGGTTTGCAAGCAAACCACCGGATCCCCGGGCCAACCTCCATTTCGGAAGCTGACGCTATTTGACCAGACCCCCTAGCACCAAGCAAAGGCTTTGAGCATATAAATGGTCATCTCGTTGTCATAGGACAACATGCTGAAAATGAAGATTTTGTCGTAAATTGACTATTAGTACTAGTATTATTAATTTTCAAGCTAAAAAGTGTTGTTTTTCACTTTTCAGCACTCGGGGAAGCCAGTTCGAATAAATCCGACCTCACCCTTTGCATCACACCATCCCAGTCGCCTGCAGATGTTTGCCTGTAAATCTTGATGCTCGGGTACCAAGGGCTGTCCTCTCGCTCCAGCAACCAGCGCCAGCAAGTGTCGTATCTATTCAGCAGCCACACTGGCTTGCTCAGCGACGCCGCCAGATGGGCAGTGGATGTGTCTACCGCTATCACCAGGTCCAGGTTCATCACCAGCGCGGCGGTGTCAGAGAAATCTTTGAGTTCATGCACATGGTCGTGTATCACCGGGCCATCCCAAGCAGCCGCCACAGCTTGCCTGAACTCGGACTCGGCGGGCTCGCCTTTTTGCAGGCTGATGAATTCCACATCTACGCCTGACAGTGCTTTCAGGTACTGCAAGGGCAGGTTGCGGCGCTCATTCATTTCAAGCACATTGAGAGAGCGGGATTTGGGCCCGCCATTCCACACCAGTCCTACGCGCGGCTTGTTTTTAGCGCCTAACTTTTCCATCCAATATTGTTGCTTGGCTTGGTCTGCGCGCAGAACCGGGCATGGCGGTATGTTGTCTAACGTGGTCTTCAGAAAATGCGGCAAAGACATGAGCTGGCAGCAGTGGTCATGCGGCGGCAAAGCTTCCCCTTTTTTGATCCATGCGTCCACGCCTTGCATACTGCTTAAAAAAGAAAGAAGCGGCGGCTGTACCTCGGCAATCACGCGCGCGCCCATGGCTTGCACCATGGGTGCATAGCGAATGAACTGAATGGTGTCACCCAAACCTTGATCGGCTTGCAATATAAAAGTCAATCCCTTCAATGGCTGGTCGCCTGACGCAAAAAGAGCGGAATGGTCTTGGTAAGCTTTGAGCAACCGTTTCATACAACCCAGGTCATACAAATGCCAGCCGGTGATGTACTCACCCGCCAGCAGCAAGGCATTTCCCTTGCTGAATTTCACGTCTACATCGTCCGGATTCAAAGCCAATACCTGGTCGTAGTTTTCACAGGCCTTGGGGATATTCAGCATGGCAGCGTACAAATTGCCACGGTTGAAATACGCATCCGCGTAATCAGCTTGCAGCGCAATGGCGCGGTCAAAGCAAGCCAGGGCTTCTTCATGCCGGTGCAACTCCTGCAAGACATTTCCCAAATTGCAATGCGCTTGCGCCAGGTTGGGCTGTAAGGCGATGGCTTGTTGAAAATCAGCCAAAGCCTCGGTCAAGCGCTGTTGCGCCTGAAGCGCCAAACCCCGATTGTTGAAGTACGCAGACTTTGTGTTGTCCAATGCAATGGCTTGCGACATGCGATTGACCGCCTGTGCGTGCTCGCCTGCTTGCGCATCGAGCAAGCCGCGCATATGCCATGCATCCGCATGACCTGGCTGAGCGGCAATGATGCTGTCGTACACAACCGCTGCGTCCCGCCAGCGCCCTTGCCGGTGAAACGACTGCGCCAGTTGAAACTGCGTGAGCAAAGAAACAGCTGCTGGTGTGTTTTTCGCTATCAGCAGATTCGCGGCTTGTTTGTTTGGCTTGGACTTCATGGCAGTCATCATATGGCGATTGAATAAGCTAAATCTGTATTAAAAAAAGCAAAAAAAACCGCTGCCGAGGCAGCGGTTTTAAGTTCAAGCCTTGGAGCTTAGGTGGAAATTAGAAGTTGTAACGCACACCCATGGCGACGGTCTGGTTTTTACCGTCGGAATAGCCAATGTCAGTTGAAGTGCTATAGCTTGTCAGAACATAAGCTTGGGTGGATTTGTCGAAGTTGTAATAAATACCGAGTGTTGAATCAGTCAGGGAACCGCTTCCTGCTTTGGTGTTTGTAGCAGAAGCAGAGGTATTCGCGCTCTGGTAAGAGTTCACATTGCCTGTACCGGTGCTCAAAGCAACCGTGAATTTCTCAAAAGGTATGCGAACACCGATGGTGTTGGTGGTCAAACTGCCGGCGTTTGTGCCAGTGGTGTAGGACTTGGCGTAAATGTAGTTGAGGGTGAAAGAATCAAACTCGTAGCTGATTGCACCAATGTCTCTTTGCAAACTGCCGCTGGCTGCGTAAATCAAGGCCTTGCTTTGCGTACCTGAAGAAGAAGTGATGTAGTCTTTTGAAACGCCTGCATTTGCAATACCGGCGAAACGGTATGAACCAGCGGTATTGGTCAATTTGTCGGTCAGTAAAGCTGCCTTCAGTTTGTCTTTATGGAATTTCAATCCGTAAGAGGTGAATTCAGAAGCCGTCGATGTGGTATCAGGTGCTTCAGAGAAACCCATCATGACGTGGCCTGTGAAACCACCAAATTCAGGTGTGATGTATTTCACGGAGTTGTTGGAACGATCTTGTGTATCGCTACTGGCAGTGGTGCGCCAAACTTGGGGCTTGTATTCCACGCGACCATTCACATCCATGCCGAAAACTTCATAGGCAGTGGTTTCCATGGTGCCCAACAAGAATGTACCGGCTGATTCTTTTTGCAAACCGACGAAGGCTGTGCGGTTTTTGTTGGGTAACAAAGTGGCGGTATCCGGGTCGAGTTGGATTTCTGCTTGTGCCACGCCTTTGAAGCCGTCGCCCAGGTCTCTGGATGCTTTGACGCCGAGTCGGCTGGTGGCTGCAGAAGCAAACAAACCGGTTTGATTTGTAGCCGTACCGGTTGAAGCGTCAGTCAGTCTTTGGTTCTGTATAGATTGATCCAACACGCCGTACAGCTTCACGCCGCCGGACACATCCACATCAGCAAAAGCGCTGGCAACAACAGTCATGGTTGCCAAGGCAACAAGTGATTTTTTCATGTTAAAAACTCCATAGGATTGATAAGAGGGTTAAGCTGTTTCAGCCAACCCATGCATCTTTGCCGTCTTATGTTTCAGTCTCGTGACAATGGCGCATTTGCACCACACTCGAAACGACAGTCTTGAAGCATTTATTCTTTAATAACCCTTGAAATGAATACTTAGATATTTGTCTCGTGCATGAATTAAGCTTGAACCATGGATATTTTTTTCACCACACTGGACAACGCGCTGCGCACCGTGTTTGCCAAACACCACGCGCAACGTACTTACCCGGCTATGGGTATCAACACTTTGAGCTTGAGTAACGAAGAACGCCGCGAAGCCGGGGCGCTGATGCGGGTCAACCACGTGGGCGAGGTCTGCGCACAAGCCTTG
>CANGCZ010000203.1 GCA_947452325.1 Comamonadaceae bacterium
AGCTAGTACTCAAGGTGAAAACATGATTACGACTATTGCATCCGAACCATCCGACTCTGATGCAGCTCACTGGTTCAAAGTTGAAGAGCGAAATGGCATTCACTGGACAGAAAACGGGTTAGAGCACTTCAAGATTAATGTTTAATTTGGAAAATTAAACTATTTCTTTTAGACATAACTTTTAGAATTACCCGATGAAGTTCGACGTTCGCTAAATGCATGTAAAACGGGAGTGATCGATTGCGCTACATGCAAACGACCAACTACTTCTAATTGCTATTTAATCAGTATTCACTGGGCAGCATGATCACCCAGTGCTTACCGTCCCAGCAGGCGTACAACGTGATGCCCTGCATCGGAAAGTCTGTGTAGGGAATCTCTTGTCGAGCATGCTCACTGCCGCAGCCATCTTCATAGATCATCGTTGCCCTGTTGCCATTAACAGTCATACGAACTTGGACAAACCAGTCATCAGTGCCAATCTCGCTTAGGTGACTGGCAATCGCATCCATCATCCAAAAGCACTCAGCTTCTTCAGCGAGGTACTTGGTGCCATCTGTGAGCAAGTGTTTGCGAGTGATGCGGTAATAACGTTCAGTACCTGTGAAGTACGAAAGCTGGCTTGGATCGAAGTTCTGCATCTGTAGTCCTTGTTGTTGGACTACAGTTTGTTTTCAGATCAAGTTTTGGGCGACCTGAAACCCGATGATTTGGCGGGTTAGCAAGAACTGCGGCGAAAAAGCCACGACTGATACTGCCTTACATGACCTCAGGTAAAGCCTGAGGTTTATGTAGCACAAATCCCACGATCTATGTGCAGCGTCCAGACTCTGGACGCCCCTACCCCGCTAATTGCACGCTTTAAACGCGCAGCAAGCAGTCCGATTGGGTCGCTCGAATACTCAGGGTGCTGGCTCCAGTGATCAGCGCTTGTAGGGCTGGATTTACTGCGCAACGCCGTTATCCACAGCACTGCTTGGTTATCCACAAAAAACATAAGAAAACTTAGCTTTTCATAGATTTCGCTTCTTGATCGTTGAAATCATTGAAGAAAAAAACCGCTCAAAAGTTATCCACAGCCAGTTCATTTTGCTCTGCTCCCACTCAGAAACCCGACAGTTTGGACGGACTCAGGTTGTCCAGATAAATATATGAAAACACAATGCAATTAACGCAAACACATGATTTAGGAGATAACACCATGGCACAAGCAAAGACACTTACAGCATCAGAAATTGAACACCTGCTGAACTACATCAATACGCGCAAGTATTCAGTTCGCAACAGAAGCATGATGCTACTCACGCACTGGGCAGGTTTACGCATTGGTGAAGTTGCCTGTTTGCGCTGGTGCGATGTAACGAACAGCGACGGGCAAGTGAAAGACGAAATCCGTTTGTTACCGGACATGACCAAAGGTCGTCATGCTCGTACTGTGTTTGTCAGCGCAAAACTTAAAGCTGAGTTACAAGCTTACGCAGCGCAAACAAAGTGTGTGGATCGCAGCTACCCATTCTTTGCAAGTCAAAAAAGTATCAAATCAGGATTCAGCGCAAATAGCTTATCCCAAACAATTGCACTGCTTTACGAGGGTGCAGGACTAGAGGGTGCTAGCAGCCACAGCGGGCGTAGAACTTTCTTAACAAACCTTGCTAATAAAGGAACTGCAATTCATTTACTTAAAACGCTTGCTGGGCACCGCAGCATCCAAACTACTGCCACGTACCTGTACAGCAGCCCTTCACAGCTGCGTCAGGTTGTAGAGTTGATCTAAGTCATCGCAAATATTCGGGAAACTCTATAGTCGTTTGCGTCAACTTAGTCAGCGTGACAACTCGGGCCTATGAAACCATTTAGAGTGAAGAATTGCGCAAAAAAATAATCGAACGGGCTGTAGATATGCGACGGCACTGTGAACTTGAGAATCTAAGCCAGATTGATGAAATTATGCAGGAACCGAAAACTCTTGAAAGGAAACCTTTGTGAAAAATTAGAGGCTCATTGTTTAACAGCGCAATGTTTGTCAAAAAGACTTTTCCAAATTTCCCATTTCACCTGCAAAGAAGCGCCGTTTAGCATCCTCCAGTTGGGCCGAGTTATTCATCACCATAGGACCACCGAAAACAAGCTGCTCATTCAAAGGCTTTCCACTAAAAACCACCATGCGAACAGGCTCCGTTGCAGCCACAATAACTAATTCGCTAGTATTTTGACGAAAGCGAACTGCCGCTAAACCAGACGCATCAAACCCAGCTAACGTGCCCTGATTCAGCACACCAAAAGCGTTCCAGCCTTTTGGCAAAGGAAGGACAATCCTGGCGTTGGGCTCAAGCGAAACATCCCATAGACCACATTCCGTTCTGGGTTGAACAGGGGATGTCACATCATTCTGTTTGCCTACCAACAGCCGAACTGAGGCGCCTTCATAGTTCAACACGGGGATCTCGTCTGCTTCTAGGTGATAACTGCGTGCTTCTGCAAGTTTCTGGCTGGAATGAAGGTTCACAAAAATTTGTAGTCCCTGACATTCAACGCCTGGCGCGATGGGAACTTCCTCGTGCATGATGCCGCGCGCAGCCTCTGTCCAGTGCAGGGTACCGGGATGAATGAGACTTCGGTCACCGTGACTATCGCGGTTCACAAAACCGCCAACGGACTCAGGGAGCATATAAGTGACAGCAGACATACCCGCATGTGGATGTGGTGGGAAAAACGGCTGCGCCATCCAAAAGCAATCGCACCCTAAAAACGGATCCAGAGAGGCGCCAAGTACATGCTCATGCAGTTGCGCGATGCGTAAACCAGTGCTGCGCTGAACGGGCGTCATGGGAATGACGTCCTCAATAGTTGAATCCATCAGAGATGCTTGCATTTTCAATTTACTTAAAGTGTTGAGGCAGGAACGATCTTGGAATAATTTTTATACACAAGATTCCTAAACCATCGGTGTCCGGGATCTGAATGAACACGGTCGTGCCAAAACTGACAAACATCTGCGATAGGCGTGTCAAATGGCAATGGAAAAAATGCCAAAGACTCAGTAGCCATCAGACTTTCGGCCAAACGCTTGGGTACACAAGCAATCAAATCACTGGCAGACACAATCTCAGCAATACCCAGACCATGCGCTAACTCGACAACCACCTGTCGACGCTTGTTGTGCTGCTTGAAAAGATCATCCAGAAACATATCGAAACTGTCGTGACTTGCAGCTGGCGGCAAATACACAGCATGTCTGGCATTCAAAAAGGAAGGCAGCGACAAGCCCTTCTTTAAAAGGCTATGGTCTTTTCTAGCCAGTACCACGTAACTTTTGCTGAATAAGCGCTGTTGATGAAAACCAGCTTGAAATCTGTCAAATGTACCAATGGCTAAATCAATTTCACCTTCGGCCATCATCGACTGAGCCACTCGGGGTGAAACGTTCACCAACGAAATGGAGACCTTGGGTGCCACTTTCATCAGCGTCGTCACCAGATTGGGCATCAGAATCAACTGCCCTA
>CANGCZ010000204.1 GCA_947452325.1 Comamonadaceae bacterium
GGCGGGCGGGCCGACGCGAACATTGGCGCGTAGCGGCAGTGAGCGGCGACCGAACCGGCATGGCGTGAACACATCACTGAAATTGAAGAAACGCTTTGGCCGACCATCCGGTGCGATTTTTGTTCAGTGCGAATGCTGTCCTTGATGAACCCACAGCAAAAACGCCTCGCGCCCTTCCTGTAGCAAACTGACTTTTTGACCGACCGGCAAACACAGCTTGGTAGGCACATGCCCGAACGGCAAACCGGTCAATACAGGCACCTTCACCTGAGACCGTAACCAAGCGACCACAGCATCGAGTTTGAAACCCTTGTCATGTGTCGTTAATTTGAAATCCGTGAATTGCCCCAACACTATCGCTTGTTGATTTGCCAGCACACCAGCGTGCAGCAACTGCGTCAACATGCGTTCTACACGGTATGGATGCTCGGCCACATCTTCCAGAAACAACACGCCTTTGTCGATGTCCGGCATATAAGGTGTACCCATCAAACTGCACAACACGCTCAAATTGCCGCCCCACAACACCGCTTCTTCGGCCAGCATGGATCGTTTGGGCAAGTGCGCCAAATCAGATGCAGGCAAACGCCAACCGGCGCCCTCCCCCCTGCCCTGCGCCATGTCGTCAAAACAATCTTGCATGATCTCGTCTACCGACAACGCTCCGAAATCTGCGCAGGCATGCGGACCGGCCCAAGTGCGAGCACCGGTCTTGGCCAGCAAGCCCATTTGCAGCGCAGTGAAATCACTGTGCCCAACCCAGCGGCTGCCTTGTTTGATGGACGCCGCTATCGCTTTGTAAGGGAGTTTTTTCATCAGTCGCGTGATGCCGTAGCCACCGCGCGTCAGCATCACTACATCGGCGCCGCTGGCCGCTGCCCGGGCAATGGCCAGCAAACGCGTACCGTCGTCGCCTGCAAAGCGTTGTTCGCTACTCAAGGCGTCGGGGTCAAGCTCCACATCGTGGCCTTGTTTGCTCAGATGTTTGACGGCGCGGCGCAGAGCGGCTTTATCGCGCACCGCACCAGAGGGTGAGTAAATATAAATATGCATAAATGTTTGAACAGCTTAAAAGTCAATGAATGGGCTTAGCTTGAATGTACCGCCAAGCCAGCAGCCTGACAAAACATGACGTTTTGAACATGCGCATTCAAAGCGGTCCAAAGCCAGCTAAAGCCAATGCATACAGTGACGCCGTGCCCACCTGCCCGCCTTTGAGCAACACTTCTTTTCCATGGATGTGCGCGTCCGTGGAAACCAGACTGGCGAAATGCGCGTTTTGCACAAAATGGCTGGCCTTGATTTGCAATGCCTCAGCGCCCAGCGCACGCATGGTGAAGCTGGATGAGTCCCCGCCTGCCACCACCAACCGCGTCAACGGTGTTTCCCGAAAAGCACGGCCGGCGAGTTGCGCGAAACAATGGCCTATGCGTTGCGTCAACTCACCCGAAGACCAACTTTCAGTCAGTTGTTTGAGTTGAGCGGTATGCGGGTCTTGCGGACCCTCTGCAGTGAAAACCACCACACTTTGACCCGCTTGCAATGCTTGTAATGTCTGTTGCTGCAAGTCGGCAAAACCGTTTACATCCTGACCCGCCAATGTTTCGTTATTCAGCCTGACACATAAAAAACCGGATAGCCGGGCCGCATCGATTTGCGCAGCCGATAAAGCCGAGCAACTGCCGGACAAGACCAGCAAGCGATCGGTGGCCGCAAGTTGTTGCACAGGGGTATCAACTGCCAACTGCCCGCTTTCGCGCAAATATTGACCCAGGCCATGTGCCAATCCCTGTGCGGCCATGGCACACACTTGGCGTTGACGGGAAAGCTGCCAGAGCACCGCCGCCGTGGTCACCGCCTGTGACTGGGTATAGCCATCAAACACAGCACTGTCGGCTTTCAGCAATGCAAGAGCCAAGTCTTCGGGGCAAGACTGGTATTGGTCAAGCATTCGCAAATCTATGAGGCGCTCGGGTGCAAAGCCTTGTTCATTCAAAACCAGGGCCAGATCCGGTTCATGCATGGGCGTCACAGGGTGTACAGACATCACCGGATGCCGATCCAAGCGATACACCTCCTGGCCTGCACGCGCAAAGTGATTGCCGAACAAGGTAAATCTGCCGAATTCCGGCGTGGCCGCGTGCACCGGTACAAAACAGTGCGGCCAAACCTGGCGCATCAAGCTGATGGCGTGACCCAAACTGCCGGTATGGGCGGCGCTGTCAAAGGTTGAACAACATTTGTATTGCACCCACGGCACAGGCAATCGTGCAAAGTCCTGCAACACCGGCAACAGTTCAGCGGTCATGGCGCTTGTGTCCAATGAACGCGCCGTACCGGCCACGCCGACCACATCGCAATCTGTCGCTGCCGATTGCAATGTTTGCCAACCCGGGTTGGTGAAATACAAACGGGTGCGTAAACCGTGGCGCGCGTACTGCGCAGCGTTGTCGGATGCGCCGGTGAAATCGTCGCCGTAAAACAGCACGCGGGCGCGTTGTGAAGGTGCTTGCGTCATAGGTGTCAACGGACTGAACCAAACGTGGCGATGGCTTCACGCAATTCGCGCTGGCTTGCCGCGGCCTGTTGCAAAGGCACGCCTGCCATGGCCGCGTCCCACGCCTGACGCAATGCACTGACTCCGGCTGCAATGCCGCCGGGATGGGCAAACAAACCGCCGCCGGCCAGAAATATCAAGTCCGCAGACTGCAAGCGTTGCCAGGTCGGTTCTGCCTGCATCACCGTCTGGCCTGAGGAAAAAACCGGCATCACTGCACATGGCTTGTGGTTGAACATGGGTTGTAAACAGGCACGTGCTGAAGCAATCACGCTGTCGTCGTCCTCTTGGAATTTGTTGGCGATACCGTTGACATGCATGTGATCCACACCGGCCAGACGCCAGAGTTTTTGCCATGCGACATAAGACCAGCCTGTTTGCAAATAGCCCCAGCCGTTGCGGTGTGCGTGAATAGGTAATTGCGAGTGGCGGCGAAAAGCGTTGAAACCGCTCATGCCGACCGAGTTCAGACTCAGCATGACAGCGGTGCCGCCCTCGGACACCACCAGATCATGTCGACGTCGCATCTCATCGAGTTCCCCCGTCAGATTGAATGCGTACATGACCTTGCGTCCGCTGCGCTCGGCGTGTTTGCGTATCACTTGCATGCACAGTCGCACGCGTTCGTCGAACGGACAGGCCGGGCCATCGGCCTGCAACTCGTCGTCTTTGATGAAATCTATACCTGCCGCGCACAATTGTTCGACCATGGCCGCCGTGTCAGCCGCACTCAAACCCACTGAGGGCTTGATGATGGTGCCTATCAACGGCGCTTGGGGTACGCCAGTCAAGGCGCGGGTACCGGCGATGCCAAAGGCCGGGCCGGGATAGGCATCGGCAAATGCGAGAGGCAGATCAAAGTCGAGCAAAAGCAAAGATTTGACAGGTCGCAACTCGTACAAATTACCCGCCACAGTCGCCATCAGGTTAGGCAAAGACGGGCCGA
>CANGCZ010000205.1 GCA_947452325.1 Comamonadaceae bacterium
AGTTTGACAGGGGTTTTGACGGCAATGGGCGCTTGAAACAGCAAAACCCATGGGCTGGCTTTGTTTGTATCGTGAACCGCTGACACCGGTACACGCATGACATCGACCCGCCGGTCTACCTCAATATCTACCGTCACGGTCATGTCCTGAGTTAAAAAGTCAGGCACCCTCAATGCCTTGAGCCTGACCTCTACCGAGCCTCTCAAGGGATCAATGCCTGGATTGATAAAGTTGACTTGCGCTGCAAAAACCTGCTCAGGGTATGCATCGGCCGCGGCTAAGGCGGGCTGCCCGTTGCGCACCCATTTCAAGTTTTTTTCATCCAGCAACACCACCAGTTCAGCCTGCCCGTCAGGAGACAAAACCAGCAATGGCTTACCGGCCTGAACACTGTCGCCGGCTTCCACATGGCGGGCAATCAGGACCCCGCTTCGGGGAGACTTGATCCGGGTGTAAGAGAGTTTGGCCTTGGCTGAAGCGACGTTGGCCAAGGCCTGCTGTAAAACGAATTCGGCCGCACTGATTTCACTGCCACGGGATTGCAAACTTAGCCATTGCTTTTGATTGATCAGCGATTGCGCGCGCGCAATGATCAACTGGCGTTGCGCCTCGTCATTGACGGACTGGGCAATAAAGGCTTGGTCCAGCAAGGCCTGGGATCTGGCCACATTCAGTTCATTGATTTTCACGGTGGCCAGCGCCTGCAATTGCGCCAAGGCAGCGACGGGCTCGCTGACTTCGCGCAATTGCTGCAAACGGGCCCGGGCTTCTTGCGTTGCCGCTTCGGCCATCAGCAGGTTGGCGCGAGCCTCTTGGCTGTCCAGGCTCAATAGCAACTGGTCTTTTTCCACCCGCTGACCTTCTTCCACCGCAACGCTTTCCACGGTTGAGGTGATTTGTGTGCTGATGTCTATGCGGTGCGGATTTTGCACATGACCACTGGCGACCATGGTTTGCACCATGTCGCCGGTGGTCACTGACACAAGCAGTATCTGAGGTCCTGACCACCATTGCACCAGCGCATAAATCAGCCCAGCACCCAACAACAGCGCCAGCAACAACCAACCCGATGCGCGTCTCACGCTGGTCCGGTACGCATGGCCACAGGCTGAACTGAATCCGGCTCGAATTCAGCCAAAACCTGGCCCGGCGAGAACGTGTCTTCGGCTTTCGCTAGAATAACCGTCAGCTTGCCGTCGGCCGGGGCTTCAATATCAACCGAAGCCTTGACCAGCACCACGGTAGCGATGGCTTGGCCTTTGACCACATGTTCACCAACCGCCACGCTCCATTTGTCGAGCAAGGCTTGCACACCTTCGTCCACACCGTTCCAGGCGGTATCCAGCAACACAATATTCATCATGCGACTGCTTTGGACATGACCCGCCCGCCCATCAAAACCTGCGCAGCAGTGACCAAGTTTTGCACCTGAGGAATCACGAATTGCTCCAAGGGTCTGCTGTAAGGAATCGGCACATTCGGCACAGCCAATCGTTTGATCGGGGCTTTCAGATGCACGCTGTCTAGGTTCTCAGATACCAAGTCCCGTCCCTCTTTCATCACCTTGGCCTGGCCGAATTCAATCGTGTACATGTCCTCAGGCACAGCGTTGCTGCTGCCTGTGAGGTAAGACATCCAAGGCAAGCCCATGATGCCCTTGTGGTACATGAACATGACCGGGTTGTCGTCACGTATGGACTGGATCATCAAGCCTTTGGCATCGTAGGCGTTGGAAGGCACCACGATTTTCAAACCGGGCATGTGCGCAAACGTGGCATACAAACATTGAGAATGCTGGGCGGCATCGCTGTAGCCTCCACCTATGGCTGTGGTCAAAACCACCGGTAGCTTGACATGACCGCCGGACATGTAAGTGTTTTTGGCCAAATGGTTGTAAATCTGGTCCATGCAAACACCGAAAAAGTCGACAAACATCAACTCGACAATCGGACGCAAACCAGCGGCCGCCGCTCCCGTGGCCGCACCTATGAATGCAGTTTCAGAGATAGGCGTGTCCATCACTCTGTCCTTGCCGAATTTGTCCAGCAAACCGCCGGTTGCACCGAAGATGCCGCCGTAACTGCCTATGTCTTCACCCATGACAAACACATCAGGGTTGTGCGTCATTTCCTGCGCCATGGCTTCAGAGATAGCTTGTGCCATGGTCAATATGCGGTTGGTATTCATGCCAGTCTCCTCATAGCGGACGGGGTCAATACAAACACGTCATTCAAGGCGTCGCCAGCTACCGGGTAAGCGCTCATGCGGGCGAAATCAAAAGCATGCGACACCGCATCATGCGCTTGTTGCACCAAAAGCGCTTCCTGGCTGTCGTTAAGGTAGTTTTGTGCGTGCAGTAGTTTGGACAAGGCAGGAATCGGGTCATTCACACGCAAGCGTTTGACTTCGTCTTTAGGGCGATAGGTCTCGGGGTCACCTTGAAAATGGCCGAAGTAGCGGTCTGTTTTGATTTCAATGAGACTGGGGCCGTCACCTTGCCTGGCACGTGCGATGGCAGGCGCAACAGCATCAAAGACTTTGAGTGCGTCGTTTTCTTCGACACGAATGCCCGGCATGCCGTAACCCGCTGCCCGGTCTGTCACCCATTCCACCGAACTGGCTTTGTTTTTCGGAACTGAAATCGCCCATTGGTTGTCTTCACAGACAAAAATGACTGGCAATTTCCACAACGCCGCGAGGTTCATGGATTCATGAAATGAACCCTGGTTGGCTGCGCCCTCGCCAAAGAAAGCCACCGACACCCAGTTCTTGCCCCTTTTTTTGGCGGCCAATGCAGCGCCACATGCAATCGGCATGCTGGCGCCGACAATGCCGCTGCAACTGAACTTGTGTGCGTTGTCGAACAAATGCATGTGACCGCCTTTGCCTTTGCCAAGCCCTGTGACTTTGCCGAACATCTCAGCAGTCATGCGATCCAGTGGCACACCTTTGGCGATAGCGAAATGATGCGGTCTGTGAGTGCCAACCACGGTGTCATCGTCGTTCAAATGCGCGCAAACACCCACGGCGACAGGTTCTTGTCCTGCGGCCAAATGCATTTCTCCGGGAACAGGTCCACCTCCAATATCAAATGCCAAGCCTTTTTGAATTTCAGGGGGTAACTTGCCTTCCATATAGGCCGCAGCCATGGTTTCCTCATAGATGCGGATTTCATGCATTTTTTCGAACATCCACAGCAGTTTTTCTTTGCCTATTTGCATCGCCATCTCCTGAATATGAACTCCATGTGCCCTTGTCACGGTGAGATAAATGCCATTGCAAACTCAAAGGGTGAGTGCAATGTAGGAGCGAAACACAAACCAGGATTGATCTGTATCAAGCTGTGAATGAATGGCATAAAAAGCACTTTGGTTGATACACATCAACTGCGCGGCGAGCCAAAGCCCTAATCTGCATCATGCAAACCATATTTCATTCAGACGTTTTCTCTGACAGCGCAATCACGCCCAACGCAGGACTGACTCCTGCACAATG
>CANGCZ010000206.1 GCA_947452325.1 Comamonadaceae bacterium
AAGAGCTCGTCTTCCAAGTCGTCTAGCTTTGGCGGCGTCAAGGCTGCTGCCGACATCATGAACATGACCAAAACCGAGATGGAACGCTCCATCATGGACGGTCTGGAAGAAATCGATGCCGACTTGATGTTGAAGATCCAGGACATGATGTTCACCTTCGACAACCTGGTCGCCGTGGACAACAAGGGTATTCAAGTGTTGATGCGCAACGTCGAGCCGGACCAGTTGATGGTCGCGCTCAAAGGCGCACCCGACGAAGTGCTGGCGCGTTTCCTCGACAACATGTCCGAGCGTGCGCGCGGTATGTTCAAGGACGACATGGACGCGCGCGGTCCGGTGCGGGTTGCCGACGTCGAAGACGCGCAAAAGAAAATCATGCGTTTGGCGCGCAAGCTGTCAGACACAGGCGAATTGATCCTGGGCGGAGCAGACTTTGTTTAACCCTGATCCGCTCAAACCGTCGCCGCGCCACTGGCTGGACGACACTTGGCTGAACACCTCGTCGCCTGCGCTGAAAACATTCGGCGAGTTCGACTGGGCCAAGGTGCCTAAGCTGGATTACGCAACAGCCAAGTTCCGCCAGCTCGCCACGCCGGAGAAAGCCCGGGTGCTGGATGACGACAGCGGTTTTGTGTTGGAGACTTTTGGTCGCAAATCGGCTTACAAACCGGACGGTGGCAGTGATCAAACCGCTGCCGTCGCCATGCCTCATGTGCCTATGCCTGATGAAGATATGGCGGCTTTCGCGGCTGACGACAACGCATTG
Source organism: Comamonadaceae bacterium (assembly GCA_947452325.1). Classification (GTDB taxonomy): domain Bacteria; phylum Pseudomonadota; class Gammaproteobacteria; order Burkholderiales; family Burkholderiaceae_C; genus Limnohabitans. The sequence goes on from CANGCZ010000206.1 coordinate 767, forward strand.
CAACAGCAGGAACTGGCTCAACAGCAGGCTGAGCGCGCCCGTTTGCTGGCCTTGGCCGACGCCGAACGCGAGCAACAACGCCAACTTGAAAAAATCGTGTTCGGTTCCGACAGCTTTTGGCGAGCTCAGGATGAGGATGTGCTGGACGCCTTGCCACTGGGCGACGACGCGCCGGTGCTGGACCCGGCCGCGCTGGCTGCTGCCCGCGAAGAAGCGTATGCACGCGGTCAGGCAGACGGCATGCAAGCAGGTATACAACAAGGCATAGAAGAAGGCCAGGCCAGAGGACAGGCCGAAGGCCATGAACAAGGTATGCGCCAAGCGCGCGCTGAAGCCGAAGCGAACTTGCAACAGGCACTGGAGGCGCAGAAAAACGAATTGAGCGCCAGCCTGACAGAACAACTGCAGCTGCTGCAAACCCTGAATGACAAACTGACCGCATTCAGCAGCGACCCCCAGGCTTTGTACGAGCCGGTCAAGCGACTGGCATTGCACATCAGCGAACAGCTGGTGTTGGCCGAGCTGACCTTGTCGGGTCAAGCGATTGAACGCCTGGTGCAACGCTGCCTGGATGAAATAGACATGCACGGTCAACCGGCCATCACGGTCGAGCTCAATCCCCAGGACAAAGCGCGGTTGGAAGACATAGGCGGTGACGTCATCAAACAATTGCAATTGCAGTCGGTACCCGGACTGCACCCCGGCAGTGTGCGTTTGCTGGTGAATGACAGTCAGATTGAAGATTTGATTGAACACCGTTTACAGGCCATGGCCAACCGTTTATTGAACCAGCCCGAACAGTGGCGCGAGCAGTCGGCGTTTTTCCGCCAGCCGCTGGCGCAGCGTGACGGGCAGGTCGAAGATGTACCGCCGCGTGTCGCGTTTGACACCGTGTCAGAAGACGAACCCCCGCCCGAGGACGAGCATGCTTGATTTCATCAATATCGCTTTGCGCACCATCATGTGCCTGGTGTTCATCGGTTTTGTGGTGCGCCCCATGCTGATGTCCATGGTCAGGCGCGAGCCGAATATGCTGGAGTTGGAAGAAATGGCCCAGCTGGCGGTCAACTCCGCCTTCAAAGAAAAATTCGCCGGGTTTTATGCCGCGCGTCCTGTCGCTCAACTTGAAGAACCCCAAACACAGGCACCGGCTGAAGGCGACGCTTCGGCGTCTGGCACTGATGCAGACCCAGTCGCTATCGAGCCTGTGCCTTTGACAGAAGAAGAACAGGCGGCATTGGAAGCCAACAAAGCTTACCTGGATGAATTGGTCAAAGGCCACGAAGAAGAAATGGCACGCCGTGCCGAAGTCGCGGCCCAGGAGGCTGAACGCCTGGCCCAATTGGCGCTGGCGCAGCAGTCTGAGGACGGTGACGAAGAGCTTGAGGACGAAGAGGGCGCATCGCTTGAAAAAATGCGCCAAAGCATGAAAAAAGAAAAGAAAAAACCGGCGATTCCCGCCGAACTGCTGGCCGGCAACAGCTACGAAGACAAGCTCATGGTGGTGCGTTACGTGGCCGAGCAGGAACAAAACCGCGTGGCCAACGCCATCCGTTCCATGATCAAGATAGGTCCCTGAGCCATGGTCGATTTCGCTGCCGACATAGACGCTTTGTTGCCGCAACTGCGCACACCGCAGCCTTTGCGCAGCGGCACGCTGGTGCGCCTGGTCGGCATGACGCTGGAAGCACGCGGCGTGATGGCGCCTCTTGGCGCGTGTTGCGAAGTGGTGGGCCGGCATGGTCACCGCGTCGAAGCCGAAGTCGTCGGCTTCAACGACAAAATATTATTTTTGATGCCATTCACCGAACCGGCTGGTGTCGGTCCCGGCGACATGGTGCGGGTGATCAGCAATTCTTCGCTGGTCAGCCTCGGCCCCGAATTGCTGGGGCGGGTGATTGACGGACGCTGTCAACCGCTGGACGGCAAACCACCGCCCGAGTGCAAAGAATTGCTCAGCTTGCTGGGCCGGCCTATCAACCCGATGGAGCGCGGCCCTATCAACAAAATTCTGGACGTCGGCGTCAAAGCCATCAACGGCGTGCTCACACTGGGGCGCGGTCAGCGTTTGGGTTTGATCGCAGGCTCTGGGGTGGGCAAAAGCGTGTTGCTCGGCATGCTGACCCGCTTCACCAAAGCAGACGTGGTGGTCATCGGATTGATCGGCGAGCGTGGCCGGGAAGTGCAGGCGTTTATTCAAGAGTCGCTGGGCGAAGAAGGCCTGGCCAAATCGGTGGTCGTGGCAGCACCTGCCAATGTGTCGCCGGTGTTGCGTTTGAAGGCCACACATTTGACTCACGTGATCGCTGAATATTTCCGCGACAAAGGCATGGACGTGTTGATGCTGTGCGACAGCTTGACGCGGGTGGCACACGCGCAGCGCGAAATCGGTTTGGCCATCGGCGAACCGCCGACCGCCAAAGGTTATCCGCCTTCGGTGTTCGGCCTGTTACCCAATTTGATTGAACGCGGCGGTGTCGGCAGGCACGGTCACGGTTCCATTACCGCCATCTACACCGTGCTGGCTGAAGGCGATGACGCTGCCGATCCGATTGTCGATATCGCCCGCGCTTCCCTGGACGGGCAAGTGATGTTGTCGCGCAAACTCGCCGACTCGGCGCATTACCCGGCGATTGATTTGACCGGCTCGATTTCGCGTTTGATGCAATCCTTGCTCAGCAACGAAGATTTGAAGTCCGCCAACAAACTGCGTCGCCTGTGGT
>CANGCZ010000207.1 GCA_947452325.1 Comamonadaceae bacterium
ACACAAATCTACAACAGCGTGCCGCACAATTTGGAAGGCTTGTTGAAAAAGTATCCCATGGCCTGCCCTGTCAGTCTGGTGGCGGCGCGACATTCCCGTGAGATGCGATTAGCGGGCACAGATTTCACGCGGAAAATCACCAAGGGTCGCATGATGATGATTGATGGCACACATCTCGTGCCGATGGAAAAACCGATGGTGACTGCAGCGGCCATCGAAGCGTCTATTTTGAATATGCTCAGCCTCAAAGCTTCGAAATAACTTGTATCAAGGCTGCCAGACGATCCAACCCTGGTAAGAAGTGATCAAAACAACTGCACCAAAAGCGATGCGGTACCAGGCGAACGGCACGAAGTTATGGGTTGAGATGTAGCGCAACAACCAACGCACGCAAAGCCACGCACTGATGAACGAAAACACCAGACCGACAGCAAACAAAGGCACATCAGCCAAGCTCAGCAAGCCACGTTCCTTGTACAAGCTGTAAACACCGGCACCGATCAACGTAGGAATGGCCAGGTAAAAAGAAAACTCGGTAGCGGCTTTGCGTGACAAACCCAACATCATGCCGCCTATGATGGTGGCGCCGCTGCGGCTGGTACCGGGCACCATGGCCAGACATTGCACCAGACCGACTTTCAAAGCGTCCAGCGGAGACATGGACTCCACATTCACAATGCGCACATGGTCGTCCGGATGGCCGTCGTGCAAAGGTGCTCTGCCCCAGCGCTCGACCCACAAAATCACCAACCCGCCGATGATGAATGTGGATGCAACCACGGGCGGTGTGAACAAATGTGCCTTGATGGCTTTACCAAACAATAACCCTAACAACACCGCTGGCAAAAAAGCGATCAATACATTGACAGCAAAACGCCTGGCCATTCTTTGTGAAGGTAAGGCCATGACGGTGCTGCTTATTTTTTCCCAGAACACCAACACCACAGCAAAAATAGCACCGGTCTGAATAGCGATATCAAACACTTTGGCTTTCTCGTCGTCAAAACCTAGCAAGGCCCCGGCCAAAATCAAATGGCCGGTTGAAGAGATGGGTAAAAACTCGGTCAAACCTTCGACCACGCCCATGACGGCGGCTTTGATCAACAGCATCCAGTCCACGTTCATCCTTGAATTTAATATGTGTTGATTCTAAGAGCCGCTCATTGACAGTTCGCAAAATGTGCTTGCTCACATAACTACAGCCCAGCTGGAAACCGGATTTAATAGTCTCGCATGGGCTCAATGCAACGCCCGTGGCTGCACCGCGCCACAGGCTATGCCTATGTCACATTCATGCTGCTCGCTATGTCAGCGCTTGTGTGATCGCAGGGGGCTTTACGCTGCTGCCCTCACGATATCTGGGCCAATTGATCTGGCATGAATGGTTGGGGTGGATTTGACGCATTTGCTTAAAATGCAGTTACCAGATTTCTACTTTTAAACGCTGTTTAGGAATATGCGTGAACGCCTTGTCCCTGCTAACCAGCGTGACTTTCGCGGCAACAGCGTGCGCGGCAATCATCATGTCAAAGTCGCTCAGGTTAATGCCTTGCGTTTCTAGTGAGTGGCATAACTCGCCATAACAATTGGCAGCCTTTGCATCCCAGGCTATGACATCCATGTGTACCAATACCTGGTCTAATGCATACCTGAGTTTGGCAGATTGCGATCTGCGCTGTATGCCATATTCAATTTCAGCCAGTGTCACGCTTGAAATTGCCGCTTGCCCCACCTGAAGTTTGGCTAAGCGAGTCAACAACTTGCTATCGCGCCCTTGCATGATGTGACTGATGACGTTGGTATCCAACAAATACCTGGGGTTCATTTTTTCTGCGACTCAAACGGATCCCGTCTGTTTGTTTGTTGACGACGCTCAATCAACAGGTCTTCGCTTGCGTTCAATGCCACAGCGTCCAGCAATCCCTGCCAGTTACTGGGTTTGCGCGACAAGACCACATCACCAGTGAGCGGGTCGTGCCTAATAAACACTTCGGGCACATCAAACCTGTATTCCAGAGGCAAGCGCACGGCTTGACTGCGGCCGGTGGTAAATACTTTGGCGGTTGGTTCCACGGTTCACCTCCCTGTTTTAACGATATGTCTCATGATACATACCATGAGAATGCAAGTCAATTCCCCTTAAATAGCAGCCTAAAATCACCACATGAGCAAACCCGTACCCCCAGTCATTGAACAAGAACACAAGCCAAGTAATTTTTTGCGTCAAATCATTGAAGCTGATCTGGCTCAAGGCACCCACGCACAGCGCCGCTGGGCAGGCAGTCCGGGTGATGCCGCACATCACGCGCAAGCTGCACTGGACCCCGCCAAAATCCGCACCCGTTTTCCGCCCGAACCCAACGGCTATTTGCACGTCGGTCATGCCAAAAGTATTTGCTTGAATTTCGGTCTGGCGCGCGATTACCAGGGCATTTGTCACTTGCGGTTTGACGACACCAACCCGGAAAAAGAAAACCTGGAATACGTCAACAGCATCATGGACGCAGTGAAATGGCTGGGCTTTGACTGGAACGGCGCGCCTGACGCCCCGCCCTACCAGGCCAGTGATTATTTTGAATTCATGCACCGTGCTGCGGTGTATTTGATAGAGCAAGGACTGGCTTATGTGGACGAACAAAGCGCTGAGGATATGCGCATCAACCGGGGCGATTTCGGCAAGCCCGGTGTAAACAGCCCTTTTCGCACACGTTCAGTCGCAGAAAATTTGCAACGCTTTGCAGATATGCGTGCAGGTGGTTTAGCCGACGGCAGCGCGGTGTTGCGCGCCAAAATCGACATGGCATCTCCCAATATCAACATGCGCGACCCGGCCATCTACCGCATTCGCCACGCCACGCACCACCACACCGGTGACACCTGGTGCATCTACCCTATGTATACATTTGCGCACCCGATCGAAGACGCGCTGGAAAACATCACACACAGCATTTGCACACTCGAGTTTGAAGACCAGCGGCCTTTTTACGACTGGTTGATGGCGCGTTTGAGCGAAGGCGGTTTGATACAAACTCCGCCACCGCGTCAATACGAATTTGCACGTTTGAATCTGACCTATGTGGTGACCAGCAAGCGCAAACTCGCGCAACTGGTGAACGATCACCACGTCAGTGGCTGGGACGACCCGCGCATGCCGACCATCGTCGGCTTGCGCCGTCGCGGTTACACACCGGCCAGTCTGCAAATGTTTGCCGAGCGCATTGGTGTCACCAAGAGCGACAGCTGGATTGATTACAGCACCTTAGAAGGCTGTTTGCGCGAAGACTTAGAACTCAAAGCGCATCGCGCCATGGCGGTGTTAGATCCTTTGAAACTGGTAATCACAAATTGGGATGAAGCCTTTGGCTCAGGTCATTTAGAGCCATGCACACTACCCGCCTTGCCCCACACAGAGGACGAACACAGTGAACCTGCAGCCCGACACTTCACCATTGGCAAGGAAGTCTGGATTGAACGCGAGGACT
>CANGCZ010000208.1 GCA_947452325.1 Comamonadaceae bacterium
CACGAAAAATCAATGAGCCATCGGCATGGCCTTCTATGTGCGCTTCATAGTCAATAGACTGATCATCCCGTGAGCAACTGGCTTGGTAGCTGATTGCAAAGCTGCTGGCGTGTTGTTTCACCGAAAGGTTTTTCAATACTGGTGAGTAAGTGCCCCAATTTTCATCCCGCACCAGAAAGGAGAGGGCGCGCAATACCTCTACGCCTTTGAGGCGGATGTAACGCAAATTACCATTGTCAAATTCAACCGACAAGGCGCCAGCGACCAGCGTGTTACCCGGGGTGTCGTGCTGCAAAGTGCCGGTGGTTTTAATCAATGAAGAAGGTTCAGCCAATGCCATGGTGTGCTCCTAAAAAAATCAAACGGTTGCGCCATTGGCAACCACCAAGCCGCTGGCGGGATCAACGGCGATAACGCGGTTCATATCAATTTCCAATGCCAATCGCTCGCCGCTGCGATGAACATCATGGGCCTGTAATTCGGCCACCGTGGTGATTGCACCGAGTTTGAACTCGACAAAGGTGCGCGAACCTGTGGGTTGTACCAATTCAATGTCAACGCTGATTTGAGCCACGTCGTCGCGGGGACTGGCCTGACGACGCATATGTTCAGGCCGTATGCCGAGTTCTATGGCCATGCCTGTTTTTGTTTGTAAATGACCAAAACGACCTTGCGGCAGTTTCAGCGATAAACCTGCCCCTATCTGTGCGCACAAGCCATGACTGTCTGACTGCAAAACGGCAGGTATGAAGTTCATCGAAGGCGACCCCAGAAAACTGGCGACATAGCGGGTGCGCGGATGCTCAAACAATTCAAGCGGTGCACCTTGTTGTTCAATCTGCCCTTCGCGCATGAGCACAATCCTGTCAGCCAGCGTCATGGCCTCTATTTGATCGTGGGTGACATAAATCATGGTCTTGCCCAGTTCCTGGTGCAGTCGCTTGATTTCGCCGCGCATCTCATCACGCAGTTGTGCGTCCAGGTTAGACAAAGGCTCATCAAACAAATACAAGCGTGCATCACGCACCACCGCGCGACCGATGGCCACACGCTGCAACTGCCCCCCAGACAACTGACGCGGATAGCGGTCCAGCAAATGACTGATCGCCAACATGTCGGCCGCGCGCTGTACTTTGCCCGGTATGTCGGCCTCCGGTGTTTTGCGTGCGCGAAGTCCAAAAGCAATGTTGTCAAATACTTTCATGTAAGGGTAGAGCGCATAGTTTTGAAACACCATGGCGATGTCGCGGTCCTTGGGCGGCATGTCGTTGACGCGTTGACCGGCAATTGACAAACTGCCCTGGTCTGCAAATTCCAGCCCGGCAATGGTGCGCAGCAATGTGCTTTTGCCGCATCCGGACTGGCCAACCAGTACCGTGAATTCCCCGGCGGGAATAGACAGGTCTATGCCTTTGACCACGTGGTTGTTGCCATAGTATTTGTGAAGCCCTTGGATAAGCAAATCTGACATGTATTTATCCTTTGACCGCGCCCAGAGAAATGCCTCTGACCAGGTAACGTTGCATGAAGACCACCGCGATGAACACAGGCAAGGTGCCCAGAACCGACATGGCGGCGATTTTTGTCCAGAAATTGGATTGGCCGCCGAAGTAATGCGTGACTTGTACGGTGTACGTGGTGACTTCGGTACGTGTCAGTACCAATGCAAATAAAAATTCATTCCATGCAAAGATGAAAGCAAAAATGGCCGTGGCAAATAAACCGCCCTTGCACATGGGCAGCACCACTTTGTAAAACACCTCCCAAGGGGTACAGCCATCCACCAGCGCCGCTTCTTCCAGCGAGCGTGGTATGTCTTGTATGTAGCCTCGCATCATCCAGATCACATACGGTAGATTGAAGGCGGTGTAGAGCAAAATCATGCCGACATAGGTATCGACCCAGCCCAGGTAGACATACAGCAGAAAAATCGGAAACACCACGGCAATCGGTGGCACCATGCGCTGAGAAATGATCCAGTTGGACAAATCGTCGCCACCGGTTTTGTACCTCGCCAGGCTGTAAGCGCACAGCGTACCAATGCCCATGGCAAGCACGGTGGACACCGTGGCGACCACCAAGCTATTGAATACCGAGACGGCGTCACCGTCTTTGAATAAAACCAGGTAGTTGTTCCATTGCAGTGCGGCTGGCCACCAAACGGGCGGAGAGGCGTAAATTTCATCGGCAGTTTTGAATGAATTCATCGCCAGCCAATAGACCGGAAACAAAAACGCAAGCGTGATCAGTACGGCCGCGCAAAAGCGAAGACCTAGGCTGATGCGTGAAGAGAGTGGCACACGGTTCATCTTGACAGTCCTACCCGCTTCAAAGCCCACATCACCACCGCACTGAGCATGACCACGATCAACAAAGCCACAGCAGCGGTGTAGCTGGTTTCAAATTGCTTGAAGCCCTGGTTGTATGTAAATATAGAGATGGTTTCTGTCATCGTGCCCGGACCGCCTTGCGTTAAAGCCCACACCACATCAAACAAGCGGAATAAATCCAGCAAACGGATCAGCAGCGCGATCGCCATCACCGGCCAGATGGAAGGCAGAACAATCAGAAAAAAAATACGCCAATAACCTGCACCATCGATGGCAGCAGCCTCAAGTTGTGATTTGTCAACATTAGCCAAGGCGGCCAATAGCAGCAAAAACATAAACGGCGTCCATTGCCATACCTCGGCCACCAGAATGGCGGGATACACCAGTTCAGGCCTTATGGTCCACAGTATGGTCATCTCCTGTCCGAATAACCAAGCCAGGACTTGGTTGATAGGTCCGAAGCGGTTGTCAAACATCAAAGACCAGATGGCGCCGGCCACGACGGGCGACACCACCACAGGCAACACCAGCAGGCCAATCATGATTTGCCTGCCGGGCAATTTATTCAAAAAAAGTTGCGCCATGGCCAAACCGATGAACAACTCCAAGGGGAGCGCAATGGCCAAAAAAATCAAGGTATGGATAATGGCTTCCCATAGACGGTGGTCATTGAAAATAGCGCGGTAATTTAACAGTCCGACAAAGTCTGAGCTGTTGTCCATCATGGTGATGCCCTGGAAACTCACCAGTATCAAATACACCAGAGGAAACACCGCCACCAGCAGCAAGACCAGCATGGCGGGCGTGACCAGTAAGCGAGCAAACAGCTTTTGCTGATCTTGGATAGAAGGGGAAGTGGCTGTATGTCTCAAGGCAAGGCCTAGCGGAAGAATAAAGATTGCAAGTTGCCAAACAGGCAGCGCCGTGGTAACGGCGCTGCGCTGATGACGGTCAGGCTTACAGCTTATTTAGGATAAGCACCGCCTTTGGCTACCCAAGCGTTGTAAACAGCTTTTTGCTTGTCTACGCCGACTTTCTGCGTGGTGTCGTCCCATGACTTGGCCACATCATCCAGAATTTTCTTGGGATCTTCACCGGCCCACAAGCGGCTGATGCCTTGACGCAAAGCTTCTTC
>CANGCZ010000209.1 GCA_947452325.1 Comamonadaceae bacterium
AAAGTCGAGCAAACGCAAAGATTTGACAGGTCGCAACTCGTATAAATTACCCGCCACAGTCGCCATCAGGTTAGGCAAAGACGGGCCGATATTGGCCAACGGCCAGGACAGCGTCAACCGGTAGTGGCGAATATCACCTTCAAGCGGCTGATCGTCTAGGGCTTGTATGTCATATGTTGCGGCCGCACGCGCTTTCAGCGCCTCGTCCTCGCCCGGGATGGCAATGAAAGTGCCGCTGGACTGCTCACCCGCGATCAAAGCGGCGGTGCGCTGCGGGTCAGCGGATGTGCTGAGCCGGTAGACGGCGTTGATACGGTCACTCATGGACATTGACTTTCAAATTTTCAAGCAAACCAGCTCACAATCCACGCGCGCCGCTGGACAGAAAACCACCGTCCACCGGCATGGCAATGCCTGTGATGTAAGACGCTTGCGGTGAGGCCAGAAACTGCACCACGGCGGCGATTTCGTTCACACTGCCATAACGCTCCATCGGAATGGCCTTGGCGTATTCCTCTCTGAATTGCGCGCTGTGCAGCTTTTGAGTGAGCGGCGTGTCCACCGGGCCGGGACAAACCGCATTGGCTGTGATGCCGTGTTCGGCGAGTTCGACCGCCATCTGCCGGGTCAACGCTATCACCGCGCCCTTAGAGGTGCCATAAGCGGTGCGACCGCTGCCTACCGCACGCATGCCCGCCACAGAGGCGATGTTGATGATGCGACCCCATTGGTGTTTGATCATCAAACGCGCAGCCTGCTGGCTGCACAACAGCGTACCGGTCACATTGATGTCCATGGTGCGCTGAAATTCTTCCAGCTTGAAATCCATGAAAGGCGCCACCGTGGCCACACCGGCCGAGTTCACCAAAATGTCGCAACGCCCGGCGAGTTGTTCAATCTCTGCAAATGCAGAAGCAATGGACGCGGGTGAACTGACATCGATGGTGACGGCGCTGACCAGGTGTCCTTGGGATGCCAGGGCAGCAGCAGTGTGCTCGGCTGCCGGCCTGTCACGGTCGGCAATGATGACCCGGTGGCCCGATGCCGCCAGATGGTGAGCGGCTGCCCCGCCTATGCCCATGGCCCCGCCGGTGACCACGGCGACACGCACTGTGTTTGAACTATCGGGTTTCACTGTCTGTCTCCTGCATTGACTGAATTGAAAAATGATTGCACGGCTTGGACGGCGATGACATGGCCGTGTTCCTGCACAAAATGTCCTGCCTGCGGCAACAGCACAGGTTCAGGACAACCACGAATCCGTTGTTGCAAGTCACGCATCACCGATTCACCGAGCACCGGATCTTGTTGGCCGATGAACATCAGGCTGAGTCCTTGCCATTGCTCCCTCCAAAAGTCCTCAGCAGCTCGTGAAACAGTGGCACCAGGACTGTCAACAGACGATGGCACCATGGGCGGAAAAGCTCTCAAAGCTGCGCGATGACCAGCATCAGGAAACGGTGCGGTGTAGGCAGCGCATTCATCTGCGCTCATTTGCGGGTTGCCGCGTGCAAACAGTTTGGCCACATCAAACAAAGGTTTGTCAGCGCACATTTGTCGCCACGCCAGAAAGCCATCGCTTAAAGGCTGCTCACCGGTGGCGAGCATGGTGTTCATCACCAGCAGGGATTGGTAGCGCCATGTTTGCGCCAAAGGCAAGGTCAGACCAAGTATGCCGCCCCAGTCTTGCACCACCAGCTGGATATGGCGCAAATCCAGCGCCTCCACCAATTCAAGCATGACCTGGCGGTGCCAATCAAAAGTATGCGCACTGTCTTTTTTCGGTTTATCGCTTTTACCGAAACCCGGCATATCGGGTGCGATCACGCGGTGACCAGCGGCTGTGAACACGGGAATCATGTGTCTGTACAAATAACTCCAGGCAGGGTTGCCGTGCAAACACAGCCAAGTTATTTCGGCATCAGCGGGACCCTCGTCCAGGTAATGCATACGCAAACCCTTCAAGGCGGGTAAGTCACTGATGTAATTCGGCTGCCAAGGGTAACCGGGCAATGCTTCAAACGCGCTGTCGGGAGTGCGTACCGCGTCATCGCGCAAGCGAGTCGCTGCCGCCACTGTTTTTTGTCTCAGCCTTTGTTCTTTGAAAAACGTTTGCAAGGGCAGTGAACACTCGCGAGTCAGTACATGACCGTGGTTGAGGGTCTGGTGGTTGAGTTCGGGGTTATCAAAGACATTGAGGACAGACCCGGCAGCGCCGCTTTTAGGTTCAGGCGCACCCCACACGACTTTAGAAAGACGCGCATTCAATATGGCTCCGGCGCACATGGTGCAAGGCTCCAACGTGACGTACAAACTGCAGCCATCAAGCCGGTAGTTACCCAGTTTGGCAGCGGCTTGGCGCATCACCCGTATTTCAGCGTGGGCGCTGGGGTCGTGTTCTTTGACAGGTGCGTTGTGTGCTTGCGCAATCACTTGTCCGTCGCGCACCAGCACCGCACCCACAGGCACCTCACCTGCGGCCAGTGCAGATTCAGCTTGCGCCAATGCAAGTTGCATGAAATATTCGTCATTCATGCGCCGCAATGTAACCCAAGCGAGCGTTGAAATCAGTCGCGTTGGTAGCTCAGAAAACGGCCACGGTAAGGCGTTTGGTCCTGCAAAGGCGTGAGCAAATCGGTTTGGGTTAGTGCAAAGCCATTGTTTTGCATGGCTTTGTGAAACGCGGCGCGGTTCCCCCGATTGGGGTCGATGATCAACACCTGCGCATGCGCGGCGGCGTGTCGCTTTATGAAACCGGCGAGTTGCTGCGGATGGTCACGCTCATACAACACATCGCTGCCGATGATCAAATCAAATTCGCCCAGCAAGGGGTTGACGCGCTCCCAATGACCGCTGACATAAGGCAAGGTGTGCATGTCATTGAGCAGCAAATTGGCTTTGAGGAAGCGCTCTGTGTAAGGATGGTAATCAGAGGCGGTGACAGTGCCTAAACGACGGTGAATCACCAGACTGGCCAGTCCCAGGCCGCAACCGATTTCCAATATGCGTAAATTGGCAATCGGCCAAGTCTGCATCACGTCTGCCATTTTTCTGGCCGAAGGCCAGACCAAGCCGAACAAAGGCCAGGTGGCGGAAGAAACGCCTAAAGCCAGGGCAATGCCTAGCGGGTCGTGAAACTGTTGTTTGTCCAATAAGGACCGTATGTTCAGATCGGCACCGCCGTCGATGGCAATGCACTCTTGCTTGACCAGATAGCCCAGTCCGGTGTCGGACGGGCTGGAGGTCAAAACCGTCTGCGACGTGGTCCGCTCGGGCCCTTGCCTTCGATGTGTCTAAAGGTGATTCGACCTTTGGTCATGTCGTAAGGAGAGAGTTCCAAGGTGACTTTGTCGCCGGCGAGGATGCGAATATGGTGCATGCGCATCTTGCCCGCGGTGTAGGCCACGAGTTCGTGGCCGTTGTCCAAAGTGACACGGTAGCGCGAGTCGGG
>CANGCZ010000210.1 GCA_947452325.1 Comamonadaceae bacterium
AGCGATCAGCTCGACGACATCATGGCAGGGCGTCCACCGCGTCCCCCCAAAGATTGGACCCCGCGCACGCCTTCCTCCGGTGACGGTTCCGGCGGTACCCCGGCCGTGCATCCCAATCCGTCACCGACCACGGCTTGATGGCTGAGCACGTGTCAGATGCAATGGGGCTTCGGCCCCATTCTGGTTTCTGGCACACCACCCGTTTCAAGCTGGACTTGCACAAGCCCTTGCTGATGGGCATTGTTAACGTCACACCCGATTCTTTCTCCTCAGATAACGGCTTGCTCGCCGCACGTGATGCGATTGCACATGCTGCCCGCTTAAAGCGCGAAGGGGCAGACATACTGGACGTGGGGGGCGAATCCACCCGCCCCGGAGCCACAGCCTTGAGCCACGAAGAAGAATGGCAGCGAATTCAACCCGTGCTGAAAGAATTGTTGACATGGCATGTGCCGGTTTCTGTCGATACCTACCACCCTGAAACCATGCGCAAAGCGCTGGACATGGGGGTGGACATCATCAATGACATCTGGGCTTTGCGTCAGCCCGGTGCGCTGCAAGCGGTGGCGGCTCATGATTGCGGTATTTGCTTGATGCACATGCACGGTGAACCGGCCACCATGCAGTTGGCGCCCATGAACGGTGACCCTGTGGCACAAGCAGAGGGCTTTTTCAAGCAGCGCATAGATGCGGCAATCTCACAAGGGATTGATCAGCAGCGGCTGGTGCTTGATCCTGGCATAGGCTTTGGTAAAACCGTAGCGCAAAATTTCATGCTGCTGCAGCGACAACAGGCATTGACTCAGTTCGGCCTGGCTTTGCTGGCCGGTTGGTCGCGCAAATCTTCCTTGGGGGCGGTGACAGGCCGCGAGGTCGGTGACAGGCTGGTGCCCAGTGTGGTGGCCGCTGTGTTGGCCGCTGACAAAGGGGCAAGTGTGTTGCGCGTCCACGATGTGGCCGACACAGTGGCGGCTTTGGCCGTCTGGCAGGCGGTCAGGCAGCCTGAGCGCGCCACAGGATAATCAACGCATGAAAAGACTTTATTTCGGTACCGATGGCATACGCGGCACTGTGGGTCAAGCCCCGATCACACCCGACTTCATGCTGCGACTGGCCAATGCCGTTGGTCATCAGCTCAAGCAATCAGAAACCCGCCCCAGTGTGGTCATAGGCAAAGACACGCGTATTTCGGGCTATATGCTTGAATCCGCGCTGGAGGCCGGTTTCAATTCTGCGGGTGTGGATGTAGTTTTGCTCGGACCCATACCCACACCAGGTGTGGCTTATCTGACCAAGGCATTGCGCGCCAGTCTGGGTGTGGTCATCAGTGCCAGCCACAACCCTTTCGACGATAACGGCGTGAAATTTTTCAGCGCCTCAGGCACCAAGCTCGATGATGAGTGGGAGTGGTCGGTAGAACAGCGTTTGCTGAATGCACCCGAGTGGGTGACTTCTGTCCATCTGGGCAAAGCGCGACGTTTGGACGATGCCGTCGGGCGCTATATCGAGTTTTGCAAAAGCACATTTTCAGACCGGCTGACACTCAAGGGTAAAAAAATCGTGGTTGACGCGGCCCACGGCGCTGCTTATCTAGCGGCACCTCAAATCTTCAAAGAATTGGGGGCCGAGGTCATTGCCATTGGTTGTGCACCTGACGGATTGAACATCAACAGACAGGTGGGCGCGACTTCGCCTCAGGCCTTAGTGGATACCGTGTTGGCTCAGGGGGCGGATTTTGGCGTGGCTCTGGACGGTGATGCTGACAGGCTGCAATTGGTAGACCACAGCGGGCGCTTGTTCAACGGCGACGAATTGCTTTATTTGTTGGCGCGCGACCGACAAATGCAAGGCCTGGATGTGCCAGGCGTGGTCGGTACCTTGATGACAAACCACGGCGTTGAAGCAGCTTTGTTGTCGCACGGCATAGCGCTTGTGCGTGCCGGTGTGGGCGACAGGTATGTGCTGGAAAAATTGCATGAACACGATTGGCTGCTGGGAGGCGAGGGCTCGGGCCATATGTTGATGCTGGACAAACACAGCACGGGCGACGGCATCATCAGTTGTTTGCAAGTGTTGCAAGCCTGTTTGCGCCACAAAAAAACCATGACAGCGTTGTTGTCCGGGGTCGAAATGATGGCGCAATGCCTGGTCAATGTGAAGTTGCAAGCCGACATAGACTGGAAAACCCACGCTGTTTTTCAGCGAACTTGTAAAGAGACAGAGGCCGCGTTGAACGGCAGAGGCAGGATACTCATTCGCCCCAGCGGAACCGAGCCTGTGCTGCGCATCATGGTGGAGTCGCCTGATATGCAGACTTCGCAGCATCACGCTGATCTTTTAATACAGTCGTTGAAAAGGCTTGATTGACCATGGCATCAACAGCGCAACCTTTGATGATTGACCGGGACGAAAGCACATTGGCTTTTAATGCGCGGGTGCTGGACATGGCAAGGCGCGAGGATATTCCGTTGCTCGAGCGTTTGCGTTATTTGTGCATCGTGTCTTCCAATTTGGACGAGTTTTTTGAAGTTCGGGTGGCTTTGCATTTGCACCAGATCGGCAATACCAATGTAACCGCGCCTTATTCGCAATTGAGTTTTGAACGCATTTCCCGTGCCGCGCATTTGTTGGTTGAGCAGCAATACCGGTTGTTCAATGAAGAGTTGATGCCGGTGCTGCAAAAGCAAGGTCTGCGTCTCATCACCCATGACGAGAGAAACGCGGCGCAGCACAAATGGGTCAAACAGTATTTCGAACGCGAAGTGCGCCCCTTGCTCACGCCGGTGAGTCTGGATCCTGCGCACCCGTTTCCGCAGGTGGCCAACAAATCTTTGAACTTCATTGTTCGTTTGAGTGGCAAAGACGCCTTCGGGCGTGAAAACGAGATTGCGATTGTCAAAGTGCCGCGCTCTTTGCCCCGCGTCATTCGTCTGCCTTCCTCGGTCTCCGGCAAAGCGATTTGCATGGTGAGTCTGTCCAGCGTCATACGTTCACACCTCACCGATTTATTTCCCGACCGCGTGGTCGGAGAGTTTTCTCAATTCCGTGTGACCCGGGATTCAGAATTGCTGGTCGATGAAGAAGACGCTAAAAACCTGCGCACTGCTTTGCGCCATGGGCTAGAGCACCGCCAATTCGGTGTGCCAGTGCGCTTGGAGGTGTCTTCCGGTTGTTCAGAGTATTTGTCGCAGTTTTTATTACAACAATTCAAATTGCCGCAAGCTGCTTTTTATTCAGTGGCCGGCCCCGTCAATCTGGTGCGACTGACGCAAATGATTGATTTGATCGACAAGCCGCAACTGGTGTTTCCTGCGCATCAAGCCAGTTACCCTAGGCAGTTGCAGGAAAACGAATCGCTATTCAAGCAAATTCGCAAAAACGATATTCTGATTCACCAGCCATTTGAGTCTTTTGCAGGCATATTGGATTTTCTCAAAGAAGCGGTCA
>CANGCZ010000211.1 GCA_947452325.1 Comamonadaceae bacterium
GCGCCGGTGCCCATCACCAGATTGCGCAAGCCCATGGACAGCGACGAGCCGACCACGGTTTGCACCAAGGTCGTGTCGTTAGATAAGCGCGACAACACCTCGCCGGTTTGTGTGGTTTCGAAAAACGCTGGGCTTTGCTCGAGCACATGGCCGTAGACCGCGTTGCGCACATCGGCGGTGATGCGCTCGCCCAGCCAGGTGACGGTGTAAAAACGCGCTGCCGAAAACAGCGCCAGTGAAGCCGCCACGCCAAACAATTGCATGAACTGACCGGCCAAACGCTCGGCGCTGCCCGGCCCGGTCAGGCCTTGGTCAATCAACTGTCGCAGCGCCCAGGGAAACGCCAGCGTGGCACCGGCGGCGAGCAATAAGAACAAGCCCGCCAGCGCGATGCGACCTTTGTAAGGCCTGACAAACGGCAGCAGACCGGAGAGGGATTGGGGAGAGGCAGTGTGAGTGGGGCTTGACATGCACGCAGCAAAGAGTGGAGAAAACTCAGTGTATGTCTAAAGATGACAGCCTTCGCCATCCAAGGACTTGCTGCAAAAAAACGCTGGCGCCATTTCCGGCGTCAGCGCAGTAAATAAGTTGCAAGAAAAAAAAGGCGACCGCCCCCGGCGCCACAAGGGCGCGCCCTTAAAACCAGGACTGTGAGCGAGGACGGTCTGAAACTTGGTTCCCCTGCCCAACAAGAATCGGCCATAGCCCAAACTTCTTGAGTCCTGTGCGGCGCTTTTTTGAAAATATCAGTGGCTGACTTGCAGCACGTGGCTCTTGATGCTGCCTTCGTTCACATTCACCAGTTGCCACAAACGCTGGTGATAAGCCGCCACGCTGGGGCGGTGCGCCACCGACACCAGAGCACCGTTCTGGCGCATCACCATCAGCAGCAAGCGTTCGTAAATCACTTTTTCCGTCACTTCGTCCAGCGCGCTGGTGGCTTCGTCGGCAAACACCCAACTGGGCTGCTTTAAAAACACCCGGGCCATGGCCAGTCGCTGGGCCTCGCCGCCCGACAGTTGCTGGCTCCAATGGCCGACGCTGTCGAGTTGCGAACACAGTTGCGGCAGCAGCGCCAGCTCCAGCGCCTGCTTCATTTGCTCGTCGGTGTATTCGCTGTGGGCGTGCGGGTAAAGCAAGGCGTTGCGCAAGCTGCCTTCGGGGAAATACGGGCGTTGCGGAATGAATACCGCGTTGTTCGGCAACACCACGGCAGCGGAAATCGGCAAGGGCTGGTGCTGTTCGTCCCAGCCGCGCACATACGGCCAAATCCCGGCCAGCACGCGCAGCAACGTGGATTTGCCGCTGCCTGAGGGCCCGCGTATCAGCACCGAGTCGCCGGGGTTGACCTTGAGCACCACATCGTCGAGCAGCACCGTGCGGTCCGGCAAGGTGATGGTCAGGGCCGAGGTTTTCAGCGAAGTGGGTGAGGGGCTGTCCGCGTCCAGCGGTTGTTGCACGGCAAAAGAAATGGCGCGCAAGGTTTCCATTTGGTTGGAGAACACGCTCAAACGCTGGGTGGTGGCGGTCCACGAGGCCAGGTTGCTGTAATTGCTGATGATCCAGCTCATGGCATCTTGCACGCGGCCGAAAGCCGAGGAAATCTGCATCAATTCGCCAAGCTGAATGCTGCCGGCAAAGTAGCGCGGTGCGGCCACCAGAATGGGAAACACCACTGCCGCTTGACCGTAGGCCGAACTGAACCAGGTGAAGCGTTTTTGCACTTTCAAGAGCTGCATGAAATTGTCCAGCACCTGCTTGAAGCGGTTTTGCAAGGATTGATTTTCGTATTCCGCACCCCGGTCCATGGCGATGGCTTCGCTGTATTCGCGCACCCGCATCAGGTGGTGACGGAAGTTGGCTTCTAAGCGCTGCTGTTGGAAATTGAGCGGCGCCATGCGACGGCCCAGGAAATGGCCGATGACGCTGCCGCCTACCGAGTACAGCAAGGCCATCCAGACCATGAAACCGGGAATAGTGAACTCGTTGTCGCCAGCGACAAAACTGAAGCCGCCTGACATCATCCACAAAATGCCGACGAAACTGCCCAAGGTGACCAGCGCATCCAGCAGGCCCAGGCTCAGGTCCACGGTATTGACCGTGAACATTTGTATGTCTTCTTGGATACGCTGGTCGGGGTTGTCAGAACCGCTCAAGCCATCGTGACCGGCCAGCGACTGGCGCAATTCGATTTGGTAAAAAATCTGGTGCGTGGTCCAGCGCGTCAAAAAGTCGCGCGTCATCCAGGCGCGCCATTTGATCTCCAGCAACTGTGTCAGGTAAAAACGGTAGACAGCCACCACAATGAACACACCGGCCAGCATGCCGAACATTTTGAGTTGTTCCCAGAACACCGGTTCGTCGTGGTTTTGCAAGGCGTCATAGAACACCCGGTTCCAGTCGTTGAGCAGCACCAGCACATAGACTTGGCCGAGGTTGAGCGCCACACACACAAACAGTAAAAAGCGCGCCGTCCAGCGTTCGTCGGAACGGAAATAAGGGATGGATAAAGCCCAAACCCGGCTTAAATGCGTCCGGGTTTTGTGCCACATGCCGATAAAAGGGTCAAACAATCGCATGAATCATCAATCTTCTGACAAAGGGGTATTTTGCACTCCACTGGCCACGTGGCCGGACGGCACATGGCGGGCGGCGGATTCGATGTGACCGGTTTGGTCGTCGAAAAAGAAGTCAGGCTCGAATTCGCGCAGAAATTCTCCCTTGGGCAGGCCGCCCAAAAACATGGCTTCGTCCACCTGGATATTCCATTGCATCAGGGTGCGGATGGCGCGTTCGTGCGCCGGGGCGCTGCGCGCCGTCACCAAGGCCGTGCGTATGCGCACCGCCGGTGTGGCCTGTTGCTGCAAACGGTGTAGCGCGGCCAGCAGCGGTTTGAAAGGACCTGCCGACAGCGGTTGTGCTGCTTTGTCTTTTTCGTGTTTTTGAAAGGCGTCCAGTCCTTGCGACTGAAACACCCGTTCGGCTTCATCGCTGAACAGCACGGCGTCGCCGTCAAACGCGATGCGCACTTCGTGTGGATGAGCCTCGGAGGCGTGCGCCGAATGCGGATACACCTGGGCGGCAGGTACACCGGCGGCCAGCGCTGCGCGCACATCTTTCAAGTGGGTGCTTAAGAACAAATTGGCTTTGAGCGGTTGCAAATAACGCCACGGCGATTCGCCGCGCGTGAAAGTGCAGCGGATGATGGGCAGGTCGTAATGCGCGGCGGACTTCATCACGCGCAAACCGCTGACCGGGTCGTTGCGCGACAAGATCACCACTTCCACCCGCGCGTCACCGGGTTGGTTAAAGGCCAGCAGTTTTTTCACCAGCGAAAACGCCACGCCGGGCTTGGCCGGTTGCTCCAGGCGCTCGAGTTGCAGCTTCATGTAGGCGCGGTCGTCGCTTTGCTCGAAAAAGCGGTTTTCTTCTTCAA
>CANGCZ010000212.1 GCA_947452325.1 Comamonadaceae bacterium
GCTGGTGAGTTGGACCACCATACGCAAGCCGCCCTTGCGTTTCAAAGCCGAAGGCAGTTACCACGTTGGCGTGTTCGATCTGGACAACGGCCAACGCATCAGCGGCCGATTTCTGGCGGCTGAGGGTGACAAGCCGGGTCACAGAGTGGTGGCGACGCAGCCCGCGAACGCTTCAGGTATTTCGACTTTCAAGGTGATTTCCCATGTCTGATATCAATTACGAACACCACGGCGCGGTGCGCTTGATCACCATCAACCGCGCCGCCAAAATGAATTCGCTGGACTTTGCCGCCAACGATGAACTCGTGGCCGTGTGGCGCGAGTTTGACAACGACGACGAAGCGCGTGTGGCCGTGATCACCGGCGCCGGTGACAAAGCGTTTTGCGCCGGTGCCGATTTGACCAACTACACGCTGAATTTTGCGCAAGCACCGGCCCCTGAATTCAGGCGCAAATTCACCAACGGCCCGGGCTTTGGCGGTATCACACGCAATCTGGACATAGACAAACCGATTCTGGCCGCCATCAACGGGTTTGCGATCTCGGGCGGGTTCGAGTTGTCATTGGCTTGCGATATCCGGTTTTGTTCCCCGAATGCAGAGTTCGCCTTGCAAGACGCCAAATGGGGTTTCCATGCTTGCGACGGCGGCTTGATCCGATTGCCGCAAATCGTCGGCATGGGCCACGCCATGGAAATCATTTTGTCCGGCGAACGCGTCGACGCAGAACACGCTTTGCGCATCGGCCTGGTCAACCGGATATATCCGCAAGACGAATTGCTGTCCAAAACCCTGGCCTACGCAGACATGCTGGCCTCGCGCTCGCCTTTGTCACAGCGGTTTGCCAAAGAAGTGGTGCGCCGCTCGGTCGGCATGCACATGGACGAAGCATTGAAATGGGAATCCCGATCATTTCGTGACGTGGCTTTCACCGAGGACTTGAAAGAAGGCGTGTCCTCCTTCAAAGAACGCCGACAGGCAGACTTCAAAGGGCGCTGAACCCCAGTGTTATTTGTCAACCCGGTTTTAAAAAAGACCGGTTGGTGGAAACTTGAGCCTTGAAAAACGTAAAAACTGTAAATAGATGTAAATAACGTAAAAAAAACTAAAGTTTTTGCAAATGCTGTTTCAGCACGTATTCTTGCTGCACGAGAAGTCGCGCTTTCACTCTGAAAGCCGCTCGCACGCAGGAGAGTCTCATGATCAGCAGCAGCAACACTTCCAGCCTGGTTTACGCCAATGCTTTGAATTCAGCCAATGCCCAAGCCGCCAAATCGTCCGAGCGCATCAGCACCACGCTGAAAATCAACCGCGCCTCGGATGACCCGGCAGGTTTGGTCAAGGCCATGGGCTTCAAAACACAGATCGGTTCCTATACGCGAGTGCTGGACAACATCAGCAACACCAACGAAGTGATACAAAACGTGTCCAGTACCTTGACTGATATCTCCGGCATCATTGACAACATGAGTGCCTTGGCCTTGAAGGCGACGACAGAGACTGACAGTACCGTACTTTCGGCTTATCAGACCAGCTTTTCTAACTACCGTGACGAAATCACCAACCTGATCGCTGATGTCACCGTGGACGGTAGTTCGGTCATGGACGGCTCCACCACGACCATTTCAGCGCAGGTCGGCATAGACGCGGGCGACACCCGCTCTTTCACCATGATTGATGCGTCTACCTCGACCTTGGGGATCAGCAGTCTGGATATTTCTTCGGGCGCGGCGGCGGCTATCACTGCGCTGAGCACAGCCTCTGACACGGTTGATAGCTACATATCGACCATGGGCGCATACGGCAACATCATGGATATACGAACCAGTTTTACTAACTCTATGATCACTAACAAGACAACGGCTTATAACAATTTGATGAACGCGGACACAGCCAAGGAAACTGCCAATTTGGCGGTCGCGCAGATCCGTCAAACAGCGGCCAGTGCCATGCTGGCCCAAGCCAATTCGATCAATAAGGATGTGGTCAGCTATTTACTGAAGGGGACGCTGAACTAATCTCCGGCGATCACTGTGTGCGGATGATGCGCCAGCCCCGGTCCATTTTGCGGAACACGAATTTCCAGTCCAGCTTGCGCGATTTGCGCAGGTAGTAAGACAAAACCCGCAGACTTTCGGCTTTTTTGGCGTCTTCGCTGAATATGCTGTCGCCTATCTCCATCGACAACAAGATGGTGACGTTGTCGTGTGGTTTGATGCGTGTTAGGTCAATAGGTTCAACAATCATGGCCGCGCCCCTTATCCGGTATCAGTGGTATCGGCCTATGTCTGAATTTCTTTAATCACTTCCGGCGTCAGCGCCTGTATGGCTTGGTAATTGGTCAAAAACACCTGGCCGCTCAAATGCGTCAACAAATCGGAGCGGTGCAATTTATCCATCACCGGCCCCTTGACTTCAGATAAATGCAAAGCAATGCCTGCATCTTTTAAACGCTGGGCAATCGCTTGCAGGCTTTCCAAAGCGCTGGCATCTATGTCGTTGACCGCCGAGCATTGCAGCAACACATGTTTGAGCGAGGGGCGCGTGGCCACTTCGGCATTGACCCGGTCTTCGATGCCACGTGCGTTGGCGAAAAACATACTCGCATCCACGCGCAAACACAGCAGACGGGGGCTGACTTGCACATCGTGACGCAGCACATTGCGGAAGTGCTCGGTGCCGGCCACCAGACCGACGGTAGCGATATGCGGGCGGCTGGCGCGCCACAAAAACAAAGCCAATGACACGGCTACGCCGGTGACCAGACCTTGTTCCACACCGACAAGCAAAGTCGCCAGCAGGGTGGCGCTGACAGCCACAAAGTCGGCTTTGGAAAACACCCAGGTTTGTTTGAAGATGCTCAGGTCTACCAGTGACAGCACCGCCACGATGATGGTGGCTGCCAGCGTGGCTTGCGGCAGGTAATACAGCGCCGGGGTTAAGAACAAAGAGGCCAGGGTGATACCGACCGCGGTGTACACACCGGCGGCAGGCGTCACCGCACCAGCGTCGAAATTGACCACCGAGCGGGCAAAGCCGCCGGTCACTGGAAACCCTCCGGTGAACGCAGAAGACAGATTGGCCGCACCCAGCGCCACCAGTTCTTGGTCAGGTTCAATGCGCTGGCGGCGTTTGGCGGCCAGCGTCTGGCCGACCGAGACTGATTCAACAAAGCCCACCACGCTGATCAGGAGTGCGGGCACCAGCAGTTCCCGCCACAACGCGAGATCCCACAGCGGCGCGGTCAAAGGCGGCAGTCCTTGCGGCACGGTGCCCACGAGCTTCATGCCCTGGCCTTGCCAATCGAGCGACCATGCCAAAACAGTGGTGAGGGCAATCGCCGCCACCGGTCCGGCTTTGGCTGTCATATCAGCGGCGCGCGCCTGCAGCCCCCAGTTGATCAACAGGGGTTTGAGACCTCGGCGCACC
>CANGCZ010000213.1 GCA_947452325.1 Comamonadaceae bacterium
CAGCGCCACGGTACAACTCGGTATGACCCTTTTGTCGACCGAATCCTTTGACCTCGGTCACCGTCAGTCCGGTGACGCCGCATTCGGCCAGTGCTTCACGCACTTCTTCAAGTTTGAAGGGTTTGATGATGGCTGTGATTTGTTTCATATTAATTTTCCCCGATGAGACCGACGATAAGCCTGTTCAGGCACGAAAAAGACTGGTTATAGGATAACGCCAATCTTTGCCGAAGCCACGGTGGGTTATCCGAACGCCTATGGGCGCCTGACGACGTTTGTATTCATTGATTCGTATCAGTCGTATGACCTGATCCACATCTTCACGCCGGAAACCGGCCGCTTCTATTTGCTGCTGGCTCTGGTCCTGCTCCATATAGCGCTCCACAATGGCGTCCAGCACATCGTAGGGCGGCAAGCTGTCCTGGTCGGTCTGGTCTTCGCGCAATTCGGCACTGGGCGGGCGGGTGATGATGCGCTCAGGAATCGGCCCTGCGCAGGTACCGAACGGGTCATGCGCATTGCGCCAGCGGGCCAGTTGGTAAACCAGCGTTTTAGACACGTCTTTGATGACTGCAAAGCCCCCCGCCATGTCGCCGTACAAAGTGCAATACCCGGTGGCCATCTCGCTTTTGTTGCCGGTGGTCAGCACAATAGAACCGTGTTTGTTGGACATGGCCATGAGCAAAGTGCCACGTATGCGGGCTTGTATGTTTTCTTCGGTGGTGTCTATGGGTTTGCCTTGGAAATCCGGCGCCAGCGTTTGCAGAAATTCATTGAACATGGGCAGGATGGACAACTCGTCGTAGCGCACCTGCATGCGTTGCGCCATGTCGCGCGCGTCGGTCAAGCTGATACCGGCGGTATAAGGAGACGGCATCATCACGGCGCGAACCCGTTCGGCGCCCAGTGCATCCACGGCAATCGCCATCACCAGTGCAGAGTCGATGCCGCCGGACAATCCGAGTAACACCGACGGGAATCTGTTTTTGCTTATGTAGTCACGCACACCCAGGACCAAGGCCTGCCAGACGTCGGACAAATCCTCGCCCATCGGGGCAAGCGCAGCGCTCAAAGTCAGTTGGCCAAATTGGTGAAAGCAACTGACTTCAAACGCGTCCTCCACAAAACCCGGCGCACGACCGGCCAACTCTCCGTCAGCCTGCAAGGCAAACGAACGGCCTTCAAACACCACTTCATCCTGCGCGCCAACCAGATGCGCGTACACCAAAGGCAAACCGGTTGCGAGAGATCGAACGCGCATGGCGTCTTCGCGCTCCAGGCTTTTGCCCCGGTGATACGGCGATGCATTCATCACCACCAGCAATTGCGCGCCCGCTTCACGCGCGTCGAAGGCAGGTTGTTCAAACCAAGCGTCCTCGCAAATCAGCAGGCCAATCTGCACGCCTTGCACTTCAAAGACACATGCATCGCGCCCCGGTACGAAATAACGACGCTCGTCAAACACCTGGTAATTGGGTAATTCGCGTTTGGCATAACTGGCGATCAATCGGCCTTCGCAAAATACCGAAGCCATGTTGTAGCGCTGTTGCACCGCTACCGAGCGCGTGCGTTTGTCGTCGCCGCTGGGGTGACCGACCACCACATGCATGCCTTGTAAAGAGGCGAGTTCGGTTTGCACCAGCGCCACCGCTGCTTGGCACGCGGCAATGAACGAGGGCCGCAGAAACAAGTCCTCAGCGGCGTAACCGCAAATCGCGAGTTCAGGCGTGACCAGCAAGCGAACGCCGCGCTGGTAAGCCGTGCGGGCCGCGTCAATGATTTTGCGGGCATTGCCCTGCATGTCGCCGACGGTGAAATTGAGCTGGGCTACACTGAGTTGAAGCGTCATGGATGAAATGCAAAATAACCTGATCGATTATGGCATTCGGGTGCACCATCACCCCGGAGAACTACCAGCCGCCGACTGGGATGCATTGCTCGCCAAGCAGGATTGCCCTACCCCTTTCATGCAACACGCTTATTTGCTGGCCATGCACGACAGCCGCAGCGCCATCTCCCGAACCGGTTGGAGCGCAAAGTTTTTCTCTCTTTGGCTGAGCGATCAATTGGTCGCAGCCTGTCCGCTGTATTTAAAAACCCATTCCTACGGCGAATACGTCTTCGACTGGGCTTGGGCGAACGCCTACAACCAGCACGGGCTGGACTACTACCCCAAAGCTTTGATCGCGGTGCCATTCACGCCGGTGCCGGGCTCGCGTCTGCTGGCAGACAGCGACGAACACCGCGACCTGTTGTTACAAACGCTGGTCTCGTGGTGCGCAGATGAAAAACTGTCGTCTCTGCATTTGCTGTTCGGCAGTGCCGCCGACATGGCAGCCGCCACCCGAGCTGAACTGTTGCAGCGCCAGACCGTTCAATTCCATTGGCACAACCTGGGCTGGACAGACTTTGATGCATTTTTGAGCAGTCTGAACCAGGAAAAGCGCAAAAAAATCCGTCAGGAAAGACGCAAAGTCACCGAAGCCGGGGTGGTGTTCAGACACGCGCAAGGCGCGGCCATCAGCCAGGCTGATTGGGATTTTTTCTACCAGTGTTACGAGCGCACTTACGTGGAACACGGCAATGCGCCCTACCTGACGCCGGATTTTTTCAAGCGCATGCGCACGGACATGGCTGAGAACTGGCTGCTGTTTATTGCGGAGCGCGACGGCCAGCCTATGGCCAGCAGTTTGATTGGCGTACAGACTGAAGGTGATTCACATAAAGTGGCTTACGGGCGCTACTGGGGCGCTTTGGAACGCGTGGATTGCCTGCACTTCGAAGCTTGTTATTACCAGCCCTTGCAATGGTGTATCGCGCATGGCGTGCAGCGTTTTGAAGGCGGTGCTCAGGGCGAACACAAAA
Source organism: Comamonadaceae bacterium (assembly GCA_947452325.1). Classification (GTDB taxonomy): domain Bacteria; phylum Pseudomonadota; class Gammaproteobacteria; order Burkholderiales; family Burkholderiaceae_C; genus Limnohabitans. The sequence continues at coordinate 2,866 of CANGCZ010000213.1, forward strand.
TGGCGCGCGCCTTGATGCCGGTCAGCACACACAGCGCTCACTGGTTGGCTGACCCGCGTTTTTCCAAAGCGGTAGAGGAATTTTTAAACCGGGAGGGACGAGGCGTGGACAATTACCTCGAACACCTGGACGAACGCAATCCGTTCAAACGCAAGACATGACTTAAGCGTGCTGCTTGCGGTAATTCGCAATGCCTTCTTCAATTTCTTGCATAGCAGACGCTGGGCCTTCCCAGCCGATGATCTTGACCCATTTGCCTTGCTCTAAATCTTTGTAATGTTCAAAGAAATGGGCAATGGTTTTCAAGCGCATGGGGTTCATGTCTTCGGGCTTTTGCCATTGGGTATAGATGGACAAAATTTTGTCAGTCGGCACGGCCAAGACCTTGCCGTCCATGCCGGCTTCGTCTTCCATTTTCAAAATACCGATGGGACGGCAAGTCACCACCACGCCGGGAATCAAAGGCACCGGGGTGATCACCAGCACATCCACCGGATCACCGTCACCACTGATGGTTTTGGGCACATAACCATAGTTGGTCGG
>CANGCZ010000214.1 GCA_947452325.1 Comamonadaceae bacterium
AGCTGCCGCCATGCTGGCATTTGCCTTTGGTGCCAGCGCTCAACTGGCAGACAAAAAAGCCCTGACGCTTGAGGCCGCGCAAAAAATAGCGGCTGCAGCACTGGTCGAAGCTCGCGCCAATAACTGGAACGTCATCATTGCTGTGGTGGATGAGGGCGGTCACCTGATCACTTTGAACAGAATGGAAACTGCCCAATACGGCAGCATTGATGTGGCGATCGGCAAAGCCAAAACCGCAGCCGCATTTCGCCGTCCCACCAAAGTGCTTGAAGATGTCGCCAAAGGCAGACCGACTTTGTCCACCATTGCCAATGCTTATTTGCTCGAAGGCGGTGTGCCTGTCACTTACAACGGACAGGTTATCGGTGCGGTGGGCGTCAGCGGAGCCACTTCACAGCAGGATGCGCAAGTGGCCGAAGCCGGTATCAACAGCTTGGGTCTGGCGAAATAAATCCAGCCTAAACCGCCAACCCGCCTGCTGAGTATGGCTTTTTTTTATTCCAGAAAAGCCTTGCTCTTGTCCAGTTCATAGGTCCAGGGCAGGTTGGCATTTTTCCAGCCATTGACAGTGCGTTTGCCTTTAGACGGGCCGTCCTTGGCCTTGTCGCCTTCAAAGCCTTCAATGGCGCTCCACACATTGGTATAGCCAGATTTGGCCAGCAGGTCGGCGGCTTTGGCCGAGCGGTCACCGGAGCGGCACATCAAAATAATGCGCGCTTGTTTGCCGCCGGTGACGCCGCTTTTGTTCAGCAGAGATTCAATTTGCATGGTGAACCCTGAGTTGAAATCGCGTTTGTATTCCTTGTTTTTCGCATCCCAGTCTGAGTAGTCGTAGGTGATGTAAGGCACATTGCCATCAATGAGCGGTGTATAGCCCACAAATTGCAATTCAGGCGGGGTGCGTATATCGACCAGCAAAGTTTGAGTAGCCTCTTTGGTTTTGAAGTCAAACACTTCTTGCGGCAACAGGTAATGCTGATCTTGTGTGCGCTTGGCTTCAGGCACTTGATCGACGCTCAAGGTGACTGCCGACGCGGGTGCGCTCAATGCCAAGGCCAACAGACTGCAAATCAAAGTGGTTTTCATCGAATTCCCTTTTTGTTCAAATGACGGTGTTGACAGCTGTGTTGATTGCCTGATGTTTCGGTCCTGCATTTTGCGTCAGCTTCGCCGCAGACGTCACGCTATCCACTGCGCCTGAAACCCGTGTTCATTCTTTGAATCAATCAACGCAATTTCTGCCCTTGAACTACTCTACGGGTTTACCATAGGAGAGCGGCACTGGCGCACAAGCGAAGATCCTTTTCTGTCAACAAAGTCAAACAATGGACGAGCCGATGGCCGATGCAGTTATTTTGGAAACCAGGCAGCTGGTCAAAGAGTTCAAAGGATTTGTCGCCGTCAACCAAGTCGATTTAAAGGTAAAGCGGGGCCACATACATGCTTTGATCGGTCCCAACGGCGCTGGCAAAACCACTTTTTTCAATCTACTGACCAAATTTTTAATTCCCACCAGCGGTCAGATTTTTTTCAATCAGCACGACATCACACCGGAAAAGCCGGCCCAGGTGGCGCGTCGCGGCATCGTGCGGTCTTTTCAAATTTCAGCCACTTTTCCGCATTTGACCGTGCTTGAAAATGTCCGCATTGCTTTGCAGCGTTCGCAAGGCAACTCCTATGATTTCTGGCGCTCGCAATCGAGCTTGAACCGCTTCAATGAGCGTGCCATGGAGTTGCTGCGCGAAGTCGAGCTGGCCGATTTTTCCCACCAGCAAGCGGTTGAACTGGCCTACGGGCGCAAACGCGCATTGGAAATCGCCACCACGCTGGCGACCGAGCCTGAATTGATGTTGTTGGACGAACCCACGCAAGGCATGGGCCATGAAGATGTGGATAAGGTGACGCAGTTGATCAAGAAAGTCAGTGCCAACCGCACGGTGTTGATGGTTGAGCACAATATGCACGTGGTCTCGCAAATTGCCGATACCATCAGTGTGTTGCAGCGCGGCCAGATCATTGCAGAAGGGCCGTATGCCACAGTGTCGCAAGACCCGTTGGTGCTCGAGGCTTACATGGGCAGCTCAGAACAGACATTGGCAGGTGCACATGGTCACTGAATCCAATGCCACGACAGTGCCGTTTCTGCATTTGCAAGGTGTGAATGCGTTTTATGGTGAATCACACATTCTTCATGGCGTCGACTTGGTGGTGAACCAAGGGGAGTTGGTGACGTTGCTGGGGCGCAATGGCGCGGGACGCACCACCACCATCAAAGCCATTTTGGGATTGGTCGGCCAACGCAGCGGCTCCATACGCATACTCGGACAGGAAACCAGCCAATGGGCGACCCACGACATCGCGCGCCTGGGCGTCGGTTATTGCCCCGAGGAGCGCGGTATTTTTGCCAGCCTCAGTTGCGAGGAAAACCTGTTGCTGCCGCCGGTGATCGCACCCGGCGCCATGACGCTGGAAGAAATTTACGCGCTGTTTCCTAACTTGTACGAACGTCGGCACAGTCCCGGCACGCGATTGTCCGGCGGCGAGCAGCAAATGCTGGCCATTGCGCGCATCTTGCGCACCGGTGCCAAATTGTTGTTGCTGGATGAAATCTCCGAAGGCCTGGCGCCTGTCATCGTACAAGCGCTGTCGCGCATGATTCATACCTTGCGCGAAAAGAAATTCACCATCGTCATGATCGAGCAAAATTTCCGTTTTGCCAGCGGCCTGGCCGATCGTTTTTATGTGATGGAACACGGACGCATCGTGCATGGTTTTGAAGCCGCGCAGTTGCAAGCCAATATGCCAATGCTCAATGAGTTTTTGGGTATCTGATTTTTTTGAAGGACACCACCATGAAATTCCCCGTTAAAACACTGCTCGCAGCCTTGCTCGGCGCCATGGGCTTGAATGCATCCGCTCAAATATCAGATGGCATAGTCAAGATCGGCGTGCTCAACGACATGTCCGGCTTGTATTCTGAAATCACCGGCCCGGGTTCAGTGGTCGCTGCCAAGATGGCTGTTGAAGATTATTTGAAAAGCAGCAAAAGCAGTTTGAAAATTGAAATCGTCAGTGCCGACCACCAAAATAAGCCCGACATCGGCTCAAACATTGCGCGTCAATGGTATGACACCGACAAGGTTGACATGATCATTGATGTCCCCACGTCCTCGGTCGCGCTGGCCATCAGCCAGGTCAGCCGTGAAAAAGGAAAAATCCACGTCAACACCGGCGCGGCCACCGCAGACCTGACCGGTAAAGCCTGCTCACCCAACACCATTCATTGGTTGTACGACACATGGATGCTGGCCAATGGCACCGGCAAAGCCGTGGTTCAACACGGCGGCACC
>CANGCZ010000215.1 GCA_947452325.1 Comamonadaceae bacterium
CCTGATGGTGATTTGTTCAAGCAGATACGCAAGGGCTCAGTGAGTGTGGTGACCGGGCAGATTGCGCGGTTTGAAGCGGATGGCATCACCTTGCAAGACGGCAGTTCTTTGAAAGCAGACATCGTTGTGGTTGCCACCGGTTTGCAATTGAATGTGTTGGCCGATATCGCTATTCACGTGGACGGCAAAGCGTTTGTGCCTGGCGACGCATTGGCTTACAAAGGCATGATGCTCTCGGGCTTGCCGAATGTGTTTGTCGCGTTCGGTTACACGAATGCGTCTTGGACATTGAAAGCCGACTTGACCGCCAGCTATGTGTGCAGGTTGTTCAAATACATGGACCAACGCGGCTACCGGTTTGTCAGCCCGCAGCACGACCACACGCAAAGCACGCAGCCGTTTTTGGATTTCACCTCAGGCTATGTGCAACGCGCCAGCGCCATGCTGCCCAAACAAGGCGCGGCCTCACCGTGGCGGGTGCATCAAAACTATGTGATGGATCTGTTGGCGCTGCGGTTTGGCGGGTTTGAGGATGGGGTGTTGAGGTTTGATCGCTGAAACTACAGATAAAGCGGGTTATTTACTTGTCTCTCTCATGGCCTCGTCTGATATGGATTCTGGGTACGTCTAATCTGGATTAAATGAGCGTCTATTTTGGATTTACAGTAGCAATCATCGATTGAAAGCCGCCTTTTTCGCCATATACTTTGATACATGGCAACACATCCAACTCCCCCCATCAGCCCAACTGCACGCGTCGGCTGGAACAACCGCTCACAAACAGTCACCATGCCTCTGGAATACCGGTTTGCGGATTCGGTGCGCGAGGTATTCATCCGACGGGAAGGAGAAAGCGTTGTCTTGACGCCGCGCCCGACCGACTGGTCAGGCTTCTTCTCTTTAGGGTTGACGGCCTCAGAAGACTTCATGTCAAACATTGAGCCGCTGCCAATTCAGGAGCGCAAGTTTTGACAGGTCCATTGTTCATGCTGGACACGGATACCTGCATTTTTTTGATGCGCGGTGAATCCGAGAAACTGAAATCTAAAGTGCAGGCTATACCTTTGCAGCAACAAGTGATGTCGGCTGTGAGCTTTGCCGAGCTTACCTATGGCGTGCAGGCCTCCGCCGTTGCCAACCGCAAACAAAACCAAAAGGTGCTTGATAGTCTGGTCCTGCACCTGGCGGTGTTGGACTGGCCCCGCGCGGCAGCGACTTATTACTCAGAAATTCGCGCAGACTTGAAAAAACGAGGCGCTCAACTCGGTGCGGCTGATCTCATGATTGCAGCGCACGCAAGGGCTATCGGTGCCATCGTCGTCACAAACAATGTGAAGGACTTTGGTCGGGTCAAGCAGCTTGAAATTGAAAACTGGATGAAATGAAAAGGCGGGTTCAAGCAGGAAATGCCACTTTGATTTAAAGAGTACGCTTCGGAAATTCGACTGCTTTATAAATATTTTTTTGTGTTGTGGCGCGAGCCAGACCTGCGTTAGCTTCGGCATCGATGGGAGAAGCGCACATTTAGTTATCAGTTTTTGTTCACTGCATTTCTGCCTGCCACTTAATGCAAATTGTGTTCTTGATGATTGAACACGCCAAGAAAGTTCACGGAATTCCCAAATCTGCGCTTTATTGCTAATGTCAATTGCTTCGTCCAATCTGGATTATTGATGCGTTCAAATTCGAAGCGCTTGATATATTAGCCGAACAAACTGCATCAATTCATCCATGAATCTATTTAATTAAAGTACCCCCATGCTGCACTACGAAACCATCCCCGTCACCGCCTTCCAGCAAAACTGTTCTCTGGTCTGGGAGGACGAAGGCATGACCGCTGCGGTCATCGACCCGGGCGGTGATGTCGATGTCTTGCTTGCCGCTTGCAAGCAGTTGGGCATCACATTGAAATACATCTGGATCACGCACGGGCATTTAGACCACGCTGCTGCCACGGCTGATCTGGCCGATCAACTCGGTTTGCCCATCATCGGGCCGCACCCGGGCGACCAGTTCTGGATAGACGGTTTGCCGACGGCAGCGGCCACTTACGGTTTTCCACCCGCACGTCCTTTCAAGCCCACGCGCTGGCTGGCCGATGGCGACACGGTCACTTTAGGCAAACACACGCTGTCCGTGCGGCATTGCCCGGGCCACACGCCGGGGCATGTGGTGTTTTATTCAGCCGAGATGAACCGCGCTTTTGTTGGCGATGTGCTGTTCGCCGGCAGCATTGGCCGCACCGATTTCCCTCAAGGCAATCACCAGCATTTGATAGACAGCATCACGCAGCGCCTTTGGCCCATGGGCGACGACACGGTGTTCATTCCCGGCCACGGCCCGGAGAGCACCTTCGGGCGCGAGCGCCGCAGCAACCCCTATGTCGGCGGCACCTGACATGCAAGACCGCATTCAGATTCACGCCAACGGCGTCGACTTTGTGTGCCTCGCCCAAGGCAGCGGCCCCAAGCTGTTGCTGGTACACGGTTTTCCGGACATTCCACAGTCCTGGTCTGTTCAAATGGATGCGCTCTCCAAAGCTGGCTACCAAGTGATCGCGCCTTACTTACCCGGCTATTTGCCCACGCGGGTGGCTGAGAACGCCTACTTTGACAAAGCCAGTCTGGTGCATGGCATTGCAGGCTTGATTGAAGCCGTGTCGCCCGGCGAGAAACTGCATTACATAGGCCAGGACTGGGGCGCCATCATCGGCTACGCGCTGTGCGCGGCCAGGCCCGACTTGTTGCACAGCGCGGTGTTGATGGCGGTGCCGCACCCGCAAATCGTCGCCGACCATTTGCTGACGCCCAAACACATTCAGCGCTCTTTCCATTGGTGGTTTTTTCAGCAAGCCGGGTACCCCGAGCAAGCCTTGCTGGCCAACGACATGGCGTTCATCGATTACCTGTGGCAGTCCTGGTCAGTGCCGGGTTTTGATGACAGCGAACACATTGCCCAAGTGAAAGACTGTTTGCTGCATCCTGGCGTGCTGGTCAATGCGCTGGCCTATTACCGCGCCATGTTCGACCCGGCCAAGGCCGATCCGTCATTGAACGAACTGCGCTTCGCGATGCAACACAAAATCACGGTGCCTACGCTGGCTTTGTGCGGCGCAGACGATATGCGCGCCGAGTTGATGCGCGCGCAAGCGGCTTGCTTCGGCGGGCCTTATGAATACCGCGAAGTGCCCAACGCCGGACACTTTTTGCAGCGCGAGCAAAGCGCGGCGGTGAATGCCTTGTTGCTGGATTGGTTGAAGCGGTTGCCTGATGTAGCCTGATTAAGCTTGCAAATTGTGGATGGGACTGGCAATTTACAAGCTTAAATTGTTCATACAGGTAACGTCG
>CANGCZ010000216.1 GCA_947452325.1 Comamonadaceae bacterium
CCTTTTTCTCAAGCCACGCCCATACTGGTCTTTGAGTTCAAAATACTCATACTGATTGCGATATTCGTTTATGCGTTTTTCCGTTTTTCGTGGTCTATGCGGCAATACACCTTTGTTGCGCTGATGATTGGCGCACTGCCTTCTCCGCAGTTTTTCCAGGCCAATCCCGAGAAGCAAGCCGATTACGCGCAACGTGTGGCCGCCATGACCGGACTGGCCGCCGAAACTTTCAACGACGGGTTGCGGGCTTATTACTTTTCGTTTGCCGCCATGGGCTGGTTTTTTTCGCCGCTGTTTTTTGTGTTGACCACTTTGCTGATCGTGGCGATTTTGTACAACCGCGAATTCCATTCTGACGTATTGAATGTATTTGACGATGGCAACTGAGATAAACTCGAATTGCTTGACATGACCCGTATTCCCACATTTTCAACGCCCAAATGAACCTATCTGCATCGGCCAAAATTCTTTTCAGTTTGTTGTTGATCAGCGCTTTGCCGGTTCAAGCGCAAACTGAGCCTGAGCCCCAAGAGGCAGCCAGTTCTTCCGTTCTGCCTTTCAGGTTCAGCCGTGATATTTCGAAAAAAGGCTTTTTCACCAAAGACGCCGAATGGTATTTTTCACTTGGTGTGGGCAAAACTTATTACGCCAATTCCGATATCAGCGTCAAGCAGACCGGTTATGACTTTACCGTGCACGATGTCAAAGGGCATGATGAGTGGGGCGACGTCAGCCTTCTCATGCCTGATATTGTGCGCGTCGGTCGCTTTATCGACGACGACAAAATGTGGGCCATAGAACTGGGTCTGGACCACGTCAAATACACCAGCACGGCGGGACAAACGGTGACAGTGACCGGCACTTCTCCCATCGGCACCGGTTCCCTCACTCCGTCATCAGATGAGTTTTCTTACAAGTTGCACAACGGCTTGAACCACTTGATGGTCGATCTGGTGTACCGTCGCCCCCTGACCGCCGCTCCCGTGAACGACACATCCAGTCTGGCATTTATTGGCAAAGTCGGTGCGGGCCTCGCCTATATCCATCCGTACATCAACATCAATAAGTCATCCAGCGATGTGGGTAACAAGTCGCTGAACAATTTGATTGGATTTAACAGCGGCTGGTGGCGTATCGTGGGCGTGTCCACCAGCGTCGAAGCAGGCATGCGTTACGTCATCAGCAAACCGGTTTATCTGGAGCTCACAGACAAAACCATTTTCACCAGCATGAGCAATATTCCCGTGCCCAGTGGAACAGCCAGACAAAACCTCTGGTCTAACGAAATCCTTTTCAGCGTAGGCTATACCTTCGACAACAAATAACGTGTTCCAGCCCGGGCCGCATCGCTCGGTGAATGCACAGCTCAGTAAATATGGTCAAACGGCAGGGCGTTGAATTTGACTCGGTTGTCTTCCACAAACACGCTGCGCTCGTACGCGCTTGCGTCTGCCGAACCGCTTTGGCTGGCCGAGCCCACGGCTATGGCCGGTCCGCCGAACATGAGTTCCAGGGCGTCTGCTGATTCCATGATGCTTTGCACAATATCGCGCGCGTGTTGACTGGCCTTGGCAGAAGACAAAATCGCCGCCTGAGCCGCTACCAAGGGCGCCGCCACTGAAGTACCTGACCATGACCACAATTGTTCATCGGTACCGAAACCTGTGATGTCAACCCCTGGTGCAGTGACAAAGTTATAGCCTTGCGTGGTACCCGCCTGGTTGGAAAACGATGCCATGCTGAAAGGCGCGCTTGAGGTTTGGGTCGCCCCGACAGCAATCACATGGGGCATGACCATGGCGTAAGCCGCCGGGTAACAGGGCTGGTCAGCTGTGCTGTTGCCTGCGGCAGCCACCACGACCACGTCATGCGCTTGTGCATAGCTGAGCGCTTTTAGTATCACGCTGTCCGGGTTGTTTTGTCCCAGAGACAAATTGATCACATCGGCGCCGTGATTGACTGCAAAATAAATGGCAGAACTCACTTGGCTGCTGCTGCCGTGCCCGTTGGCATCCAGGGCTTTGAGCACCATCAGTTCAGCGCCGTACGCGCCGCCCGTGATGCCGAAACCCGTGCCAGGTCCGGCGCACATTTCGCTGCCTGTCATGGTGCCGTGGCCGTTGTCATCCTGCACATCGGTCGATTCATTGACAAAGTTCCAGCAATAGCTGCTCAAACGAATATGGCTGGTGAGGTAGTTGTTCTTCAAGTCAAAGCCGGTGTCTATGCATGCAATCACCGCGCCTTGACCGGTGTAGCCTTGCGACCATGCGGTGGTAAAGCCCAGGTCATCCAGGTAACTGTGCGTGTGGGCCTGGCTGATGGAAGGGATGTAGTCGGCTCCTTTGACCAAGGCCAAGGCATGCGCCACATTGGCCTGTCCCCAGCCGCTGCTGGCGCTCCAGCCCGGCGTGGGCGTCATGGCTGGTGCGTTGGCAACAGATGTTCCTGAGCCGGATGAAGCACTTGATGCACCGGCGGCTACGCCGCACAGCAATCCGGGTACCAGCCAGGGTTGGTTGCCCGTCGGCGTATTTGAATGCGATGGATCAAGCCAGAACAGGGGTTTGAAATTGAGCGGCTCAGCCAAGCTGCCCTCGGCTACTGCATCAGGCGCATCAAAAGGGGTGAGCGTATCGCTGCCGTTCGACCCTGGCCATTGCGCATCGGCTGCGACTTCCATCGACGGATTGACCGCTGAATGCTGTTCGATGTCTGTGTCATCTGGCGCTGTGTTGTGCCAGGCATGAAACACCATGGCAAGCGTGAGGTCGTTATCAACCTGGTCCATCGACGCCGGTCTTAGCACGGTGGCGTTGCGCGCCTGAGCAGCGGCGCCAGGTGTACGCTGGGCGGTGTGAATCAGCGGGGTGTTGAACAACATGGCATTCCTTGATGCAAAGACTGTGTGGTGAGACCACAGTCATTCAGCAAGAAATGCACCATTGGTAAATGGTTTATTTTTGGTTTAAAAAACGCTGTAAATGAAGCGTTAAAAATACAGATAAACGGATTTTTGACACCTGTGTTGCAGGCAGTCAGGTTCGGTTGTGAGGGAAAGTTGACGAGCCTTGACCCCGGCACTGGCTCCACAGTTAGGGCTGCTTGGTTCCCCACCTGACCCGGTTGGCCGCTTCACCATGCGGGAAGGCCCGTCAAGCGAAATTGTACGCCCCGTAGAATCACCGTCATGTCCTATCTGGTGCTCGCCCGCAAATACCGTCCTAAAACATTCGAACAACTGGTGGGTCAGTCGCATGTTGTGCAGGCGCTGACCAATGCCTTGCGTTCGCAACGCCTGC
>CANGCZ010000217.1 GCA_947452325.1 Comamonadaceae bacterium
CCAGCCCAGGCGGTTGGCTGCCTTTAGTCTTTGCACTCGTCATGGCCCTGGCCATGTTGGCTTACGTGATCTTGGATGGCTACGACTTGGGCGTGGGTGCCTTGCTTGACAGCGCCGACACGGTAGAGCAGAAGAACACCATGATCGCCAGCATTGGCCCTTTTTGGGACGCCAACGAAACCTGGTTGGTGTTGGGCGTGGGTGTTTTGCTCGTGGGCTTTCCGATGGCGCATGGCGTCATCTTGGGGGCCTTGTATTTGCCGGTGGCCCTGATGCTGGTGGCGCTGTCGCTGCGTGGCGTGGCTTTTGACTTTCGTGTCAAAGCCAAGTCACACCATCGCCCTGTGTGGGATAAAACCTTTTACATTGGATCGATACTGGCATCTTGGTCGCAAGGTTTCATGCTCGGGCAACTCATCACCGGCTTCAAGCAGGAAATCCCAGGATATTTGTTCAGTGCATTGATCGGATTTTGTTTGCTGTTTGCCTACCGATTACTGGGTGCGGGTTGGTTGATCATCAAAACCGAAGGAGCGCTTCAACTGCGTGCGGTCGAGTGGGCCAAAGGCAGTTTGTGGTTGACTGCTGCAGGTGTGTTGGCTATTTCTGTGGCCACGCCTTGGGTCAGCCCGCGTATTTTCGACAAGTGGTTCAGCTTTCCCAACGTGCTGATGTTGTTGCCCATCCCTGTCATGACCTTGGCCTTGTTCGTCATCATTCGGCGCAGTTTGTCCAGATTGCCCACGCGCTTTGCGAGCGGCAACCAATACGGCGCAGGCGTGCCGTTTGCCTGCACCGTCGGCGTGTTTCTGCTGTCTTTTTACGGACTGGCCTACAGCTTGTTTCCCTGGCTGGTGATTGCCCGAATCAACATTTGGCAAGCGGCCAGTGCGCCTGAAGCCTTGTTGGTGATTTTTTATGGCGTGGTGGTGGTCTTGCCCGTGATCATCGGCTACACGGTGTTTGCCTATCGTGTGTTTTGGGGCAAGTCCACGCAGCTTCATTATTGAAGTTGAAAGATACAGATGGCGTATTCAGGCATATTTCAAATCACTTTGCAGGGGAACCGATATGAGTGAAGAACCGGGATTCATAGTCAAAGCACCTGAGCATTTCTTGAGCACCTCAGACCTGCAAAGTCTGCGCGCCAAAGAAGGCAACGGGCGGCGCGATTTTCTGGCTCGTGCGTTTGCCGCAGCAGCGGCTGTCGGCAGCTGCACCGGTGCGTACGCGCAAACCAAGCAGCCAGAAGGTGAACCGGAAATACTGAACCTGCCAGCGCACACCACCGGATTGGGACAGGGTGTGGCTGCCAAGCCTTATGGTCAGCCTTCGAAGTTTGAAGCCAATGTGCAGCGTCGCCAAAGCCCGGGCTTGACACAAACCACGCAGGCCTCGGTGTCATTCGCGCCATTGCAGTCTTTGTTCGGTATCGTCACGCCCGGCGGTTTGCATTTTGAGCGGCACCACCAGGGCTGGTGGGACATAGACCCGACGCAACACCGATTCATGGTCAACGGCCTGGTGAAAACACCGCGCGTGTTCACCATGGACGATTTGATTCGATTGCCGTCAGTCTCGCGTTTTCATTTCATCGAATGCGGTGCCAACACCGGCATGGAATGGGGGAATGTGGCTGTGCCCACGGTGCAATACACGCACGGCATGTTGTCTTGCAGTGAATTCACCGGCGTGCCCTTGATACACGTATTGAACCAATGCGGCGTGGATTTGAAAACCGCGCAGTTTGTACTGGCCGAGGGGGCAGACGGTTCTTCCTTGACGCGCACCATTCCCATGTCTTTGGTTACTTCGGGTGAAGTGCTGCTGGCCTATGGCCAAAACGGAGAGATGCTGCGCCCCGAAAACGGTTACCCGTTGCGACTTGTGGTGCCTGGCGTGCAAGGGGTCTCTTGGGTCAAATACCTCAGACGCATCAAAGTCGGCGACAAGCCCTGGGCCACCAAAGACGAAGCCGTGCATTACATGGACTTGATGCCCGACGGTCAGCACCGCCAGTACAGCAGCATCCAGGAATGCAAATCGGTGGTCACCACGCCCTCAGGCGGGCAATTGTTGCAAGGCAAAGGTTTTTACAACATCACCGGGCTGGCCTGGTCAGGCCGGGGGGCCATCAAAAAAGTCGATGTCTCGGTGGACGGCGGCATCAACTGGAAACCGGCGCGCATGGAAACACCGGTGATGCGCAAATGCCTGACGCGTTTCAACATGGATTGGATATGGGACGGCAAGGCCTGCATCATCCAAAGCCGCGCGACTGACGACACCGGTTATGTGCAGCCGACCATGGTTCAATTGCGAGCGGTGCGCGGTACGCGCTCCATCTATCACAACAACGCCATACAGTCTTGGTTAGTGCAAGAAAACGGCGAGGTGAAAAATGTACAAACCACTTAATCGCTGGCTCCTTCCTCTGTCTGCATGCTTGTCATTGACGGCGATGGCAGACACCGGCTTGTACCCGGGCGTAGGTCGCAACGCCACGCCTGCCGAGGTGGCGAAATGGAACATCGATGTGCGCCCGGACTTGGAAGGCTTGCCCAAAGGCCAGGGCACGGTAGCGCAAGGTCAGGTCATCTGGGAGGCCAAATGCGCCGCTTGCCATGGTGTATTCGGTGAGTCCAACCAAACCTACAACCCGATCAGCAGCGCATGCCTAACCGCGACGGCATGAACACGCGCCACCATTTGTGGCCGGGCAACGAGTTTGCCCCCTTGTCAGCCCCTGATGTTGCCAATGTGGCCTGCATGACTGCCTGCAAAACCGAGGTCAGCATCACTTCATCGCTGCCCGATCGTGCCCGCGATGCCCACGGCAACCTGGCCGAGCAAAACCGTTTGGTCGGTGCCCAAAAAGGCGTGACCACTTTGCGCAAAGACACAACTCCCCGCACTTGTGCAAAGCCAGACAAGTGCTGACATGACCTACCATTGCCCTTGGCTTGCCACGGGTGACAGACGACCAAACCCTAAAGGAAACACCAGATGCATACACGTCGAGAGATTTTGAAAAGCAGCGGCATCGTCGCCGCCTTGTTGCTCGGGGCCGGGTTGTTGCCCGCTACGGCCCGGGCCTACCAGAAAAATGCCTTCGAAGCCAAGAGCTTGGAAGAGGTGTTCAAAGCCTTGGGTTTGCCCATGCCGCAAGAAAGTGACGCGGTCACGCTGACCGCGCCGGATATCGCGGAGAACGGTGCGGTGGTGCCCATGACCATGGCCAGGGCCAGCAGTTTGGTGGGTATCAAAAAAATGCTGTTGCTGGTGGAGAAAAACCCGTC
>CANGCZ010000218.1 GCA_947452325.1 Comamonadaceae bacterium
ATACCTTGCGCCATTCCCTGGACCAACTGTCCATCGAATACGTCAGCGACCTCTCCGTTCAAGTACCAGGTCAACACCCCTTTGCCATCTGCCAATTGGTTATTGCACTGGCCAGTCCAAGTCACTGTTTCGCCTTCTTGGGGATAAACATTGGCGACCTTGCATCCATTGCTGTCTGCGATCCACGCCACAGGATCTGCGAAAGCATTGAATGCTGACATAAGCAATACAGTGAAAATGGAAATAGCCGGGGTGGTGAATTTCATGGTGATTGGCCCTTGTTAAATCGTTTCCAATTATCAGATAAACCGTTTTTTGACACAAGCCTGTGACGAATTCGCGTCCAAGGCTTTTGAATCAATCACTTGTTTCATTGTTCTGGATAACGCACGCAACTTCTGAAAATTTCGGAATACATACTCAAACGCTCGTGGGCCTGGGGTTGTGCGTCTGATATCAATTCAGCGATACCTGCGGTCAAATCGATGAACTCCGGATTGCAGTGGTGCTTGATATTGTTCTTGTAAATAGCTTGAGTTTGCCAGTCGTTTTCTCTCATCAGCAGCGCGTAATGTAAAAACTCATGACCTATCGCCCAGTTCAACATGGGTCGACTCCATGTATGCAATGTGCGCGGCGAAACACTGATTCGCATCAAGTTATCCGGCTCGGATTCTGAGGGGAATTCAAACATTAACCGGGCCGCAGGCGGCAAGTTCGACTGTATGACCACATCAGGCATGGCTGCGTTTTCAGGCGCCGAAGTCTGTGTCTTGATCCAAGACCAAATTTTGCTCAATGAGGCCGTGTCCAAAGGTCCAAAAACGGGCGCATCTGGTTTGGTCAAGTCAATCGCTTTTGATTCGAACTCTACTTCGAGATCTTTGGTCATTTCTTTGATCTCTGTGAGGTGGTTTTGACACAGTTCCAATTCATCTGTCAGATTTTTTTCAGTGGTATTTTTGGGTTCTTTGAAATCGAGCTGAAAGATGTCGTTCAAATGCGATTTGAGCCCCCAATGGTTATCCATGGCCTGCTGTGGTGTGACGCCGCTCTTCAAAGTCAAAAAGAATCCGATGCGTGAGTAAATATGGCTGTGGGATAAAAAAATATTTGCATTACGCCTTTGCTGTGGAATGGGATGTTTAGCGTAAAAATCGCCAACCGCGTCAAATAAAGTGCTGCAGTAGCTGGAGAAATAAGCCAATCCTGGTTTTGTTTGCTCCCACTGAGGCTGTGTCACCGTCCCATCGATAAGCTTGGCGTTTTGGGCAAAACAGCTGGCAGATAGTCCAATCGTCGTCAAGATAAAACAAAGGCCAAGGTTTTTCTTTGTTTTGCAGCTGATGGCTTTGAGCAAATCATGCACAAAAAAACAGGTGGTCTGCAATTGCTTATGAAGTGTTGCCATCTTGTTGTTGCCAGTGAAGACATTCAGTCTTGTTTGTTTGAATTCAATGATTCAGCTGTTGGGCGGCCAAGCAGATTTAATGCTTGTGCATTTTGAACCGCCCCGACACCGCTGAGTTTCATTGACAGTTGCAGTTCATCTATCAGTATTTGCAATGCGTGTTTGGCACCTGCTTCACCAGCCGCCGCAGCGCCATACAACACAGCTCTGCCTACCGCCACGGCTTGTGCGCCTAGCGCACGCGCTTTGAGTATGTCCACGCCTCTGCGCACACCCGAGTCAATGATGACGTCCATTTTCCCTTCCACTGCTTTGACCACTGCCGGTAGCGCATCTGCCGTGGCCAAAGCGCCGTCGAGTTGCCGCCCGCCGTGGTTGGAGACCCAGACCGCATCAACCCCCAAGCTGGCAAGCCGCGCTGCATCAGACGGATGCTCCACGCCTTTGACCAGCAGTTTGCCTTTCCATTTGTCGCGCATTCTTTGCAGGTCTTCCCAATCAAAGCCTGCATCCAGACTTTGACCTACTCTGGCCGCAATGGTCAGATCTGCGTTTTGCTGACCCATATAGCCTTTGACGTTTTGGAATTGCGGTGAACCGCTGCGCAACATTTGCCATGCCCAGCCCGGGTGCGTCATGCCGCTGATGACTTGCTTGAGACTGATTTGCAGCGGTATGGAAATACCGTTTTTCAAATCCCGCTCGCGTTTGCCGCCTGCTTGCAAGTCCACGGTCACCACCAGCGCGCTAAAGCCTGCGGCCCATGCTCTATCTATCAATTGCTCGTTGAACGAACGCTCTTTCAGCACATAGAGTTGAAACCAGAGTTCGCCTTGCACGGCCCCGGCCATGGTTTCCATCGCCGTGTTTGACATGGTAGACAAGGTGTAGGGCAGCCCCAGGCTGGTGGCCGCGCGCGCAATCGCAATGTCTGCGTTTGGCCAGGCCAGCATGCAAGAGCCCATGGGCGCGATGACGATGGGCGCTTTGGCTTCTTTGCCTAGCAGGTGGGTGCGTGTGTCCGGCGAGCTGACATCGTTCAATACCCGGGGTGTGATTTTGATGCGCTCAAAGGCCGCGCGGTTGTCGCGCAAAGTGATTTCGTCTTCAGCGCCGCCGTCGATAAATTCGAACACGGTTTGCGGCAAACGTTTTTGCGCCAGCAAGCGCAAATCTGCAATGCTGAACGCTTTCGCGAGTCGGGAATCTGTGTGTGTCATGGGACTGGTGGGTATTGAAAGCGTATAGAAGTGTGAGTTTCAAGAGTCTACACACAACGCCCTACCGGTCTATTCACCGAACAATTCAACCATGCGTTGCCTC
Source organism: Comamonadaceae bacterium (assembly GCA_947452325.1). Lineage (GTDB taxonomy): Bacteria > Pseudomonadota > Gammaproteobacteria > Burkholderiales > Burkholderiaceae_C > Limnohabitans. The sequence continues at coordinate 2,735 of CANGCZ010000218.1, forward strand.
AGCCACATGTTCGCGGGCTCGCGGTTGTACTTGGCGTGCCAGAACAAATTGATGGCAATCTCAGGCAATTTGAATGGCAGGGGAGAAGCTTGCAACTGAAACGGCTCGGCGCACTTTTGTGCAAACCGCTCGGGCACGGTGGCAATCAAATCCGAGCTCTGCAATATGTGACCGACCGCCACAAAATGCGGCACATGCAAATGGATGTCGCGCGCTATGCCTTTGCGTGTCATCCACTCGTCTACCTCGCTGTGCCCGGTATTGGCCGAGGTCACGCCCACATGCGGCAGCGACTTGTATTGCGACAGGCTGATGGGGTTGCGGGCTTGCGGGTGGCCTTGGCGAAACATGCAGACATAACGCTGCTTGAACAACCGCCTTTGGAAAAATCCGGTGGTCAAACTCGGCAGCAAACCTATGGCGATGTCGACATTACCTGCGGCCATGTCGTCACCTAAATGCCCGGTGTTAGGACGCAAAGTGCTGAGCTTGATGTGCGGGGCTTCGCGCGAGAGCATGTCCATCAGCGTGGGCATGACATAAATCTCGCCTATGTCGGTCAAGC
>CANGCZ010000219.1 GCA_947452325.1 Comamonadaceae bacterium
ATGCGTTGATGCAATGCGTCGCTCAGCATCACCTTCGGCCTGGCACCGCCAATCGAGGTTCCATGCAGCAAAGCCTGGTTCAAAGCCGGGGGCAACGGGCTGCCGCGTTCAACCTTGTCTGCCGCTGTTTGTAATTCTTCCAATGAGGCTTGTTGCGCATCCCTGGCCTCATAGTGCTCAGCAGAAGCTTGGAAATCCAGTGCGCCAATACGGTTGGAACCCGACAACAACAAGCAGCTCAATTCATCCAACACAAGCAGACCAGACCCTTGATCTGCTTGGCTCATCAATCGGTTGATCAGTACGCGGCGTCCCCACGCGTCAGGTGATGCATCACGGATACAAGCGGGCATGTTCAAGCCCATGCTCAGTGGCAGCGAGCCAGCTTGCAAAGGCAGTTCGGGCAAATACAACGCCATGGCATCTGGGCGGGCCAAGTAACTGCGGCCATAGTTAAACAATAACTGCTGGCCTTGTTGCACCAAGCGACCGGCCACAACCGGTTGCTGTGCGTGTGGCAACCAGACCCAAACAAAGGCTTCAGTGGGTAGTGGTTTAGAAGTCATCGTTCACCACCAGTGGCTTGCGAGCCGCCTTGGGTAGCAAAGCCATTTTTTCTGTTTGCCGCGCCAAGCTGGCTGCCAAGGCTTGGGGTTCGGATTCAAACAAGGGAACGCCACACACTGCCGCTGCCTCAAACACCGCTCCAATGGCGCAAGCGGGGTCGCCACGCTCAATGCGCTGCACCAGGGAGCGGGAAATACCTGTGCGAACTGCCAGTTCGCTGGTGGTCATGCGCCGGGCCAGCCTGGCCTCGCGCACACGTTGACCCAAGAGTTGCAAAGCATCTTGGCTAAGTGCGCTAAGAAGTCGGTTTTTGATTTTGGCCATTTTGGTTCATTGATAAACCATTTGATTGTATATGGCTTATAAATGAACCAATTGTTTTGATGGCTGGTGGTTTAATACGTCTCCAACTGCAACCTACCCTCTTGCTTCAAACCCGCCGCAATCGAAGCCCAATCCAAGCCCGCACCCACCGCAATATCGTGCATGGCCTGCAACACGCCTTCTTCCATGCTCTTCAAACCGCAGACGTAAAAATGCGTTTGCGGGTCTTGCAGCAAAGTGGCCAGTTGAGCGGATGCATCCCGCATCGCGTCTTGCACATAGCGCTTCGGAGCGCCGGGCGTGCGTGAAAACGCAAAGTGAATGTCAATGAAATCTTTGGGCAGTTTTTGCAACGGACCGAAGTAAGGCAACTCTTGCTGCGTGCGTGCGCCGAAAAACAGCAGCAGCTTGCCGCCTGCAAATTTGCCGCTGGCCTGTATGCGTCTGCGCCATTCGGTCATGCCGCGCATGGGGGCGCTGCCGGTGCCGGTGCAAATCATCACGATATGGCTGCCGGGGTGGTTGGGCATCAAAAAACTGCTGCCGAACGGACCTATCACTTGCACGCTGTCGCCGGTTTTCAAATCGCACAAGTAGTTGGACGCCACGCCTTTGACAGCCTGTCCCTGGTGGTCTTGCACGACGCGTTTCACGGTGAGTGACAAGTTGTTGTAACCGGGGCGCTCGCCATTGCGCGGGCTGGCCACAGAATACTGACGCGCATGGTGCGGCTTGCCGTTTGCGTCCACGCCGGGCGGCACAATGCCCACCGATTGGCCTTCGAGCACAGGAAACGGCATGCTGCCAAAGTCCAGCACGATGTGGTGCGTTTCGTTGTCTGTGCCCGCTTCATTCACTTGCATATTGCCGACCACGGTCGCGGTGATGGGTGACTTGGGTCCATGCAAATTGGTGTACGGATGCGCCGCAGACCACGGCGGCACGGTGGCACCCAATGATGCAGCATTGACCACAGAAGCATTGGCAGTGGCAGGCACAGACGTGGCCACTGTTTCAAACGCGGTGCTGCCGGACACTTGTGCAGTAACAGGCAATGCATCCACCGCTTGCACGGCAGGCAATTCGTCCCATGACAGTTGATCGGCCAGTGAATACGCCTTGCTGCGCAGTACCGGCAACCAATGGTCAATCGAACCTGTGGGGCAAGGCGGCACGCAAGCCATGCAGTGGTTGCATTTGTCCGGGTCGACCACATAGTTGCGGCTGTCGTGCGTGACTGCACCCACCGGGCAAGTGGCTTCGCAGGTGTTGCAACGTATGCACACCTCAGGATCGATCACATGTTGCTGTAGCAGTTCGGCGGTGTCTGTGCTCATGGCTTTGTTTCTTGGTGACGTTGTAGCTATTGTGTCTGCAAATGCTTGCTGGCTTTGGTAGTCAGGTGTTTGCGGAATGACGGTTTTGATCTGAGCACCTGGCCTTGTCTGAGCACTAGGCCTTTCCTGAGCATCAGGCCTTGTCTGAGCACTAGGCCTTGTCTGAGCAACAGTCCTTTCCTGAGCACTAGGCCACGCAGGCCGGGGCCGGGCTCCTCATGACGCAAGCTTTAAATCGTCGCCCGGCCCCGGCCTGCATGTCCTCTGCGAACGAAATGACGTTGCTCGAAATATGTGCGCTTGGTGCGAAATCGCAAGGCATTTTCAATCCTTCAAACTACGAGCAAAACAGTCTGATTCGCAGCGCGGTGGCAGCGGCAGGCGGGGTGACGATTTAAAGCTTGCGTCATGAGGAACCCCGCCTGCCGTTGCCGACGAGCGGGTTCAGCACTCCATCAAGCACAGCTTGAACCGACCCATACCCGCACCAACGCGCAGGCTCAGCACTCCCTCACGCACACAGCTTGAACCAACCCATACCGACACCAACGCGCAGGCTCAGCACTCCCTCACGCACACAGCTTGAACCGACCCATACCCACACCAACGCGCAGGCTCAGCACTCAATTGAAACGAACGTACTCGAAGTCCACCGGCTGACGGTTGATACCGATGGCAGGTGGCGCGATCCAGTTGGCGAACTTGCCGGGCTCAGCCACACGACCCATCAGGCTTTGCACAAACGCACGGTCTTCCGCGGTGGGCAACCATTCGCCGACCTTGGCATTCCATTCGTTCTCAGACACCACGCGGCCATCGGGCGACACCTTGGCGCCGGACAAAGCGCCGATGTTGCGGTGAAACGCCTTGTGCGGCACGCTCAGTCGGTGCGGCAAACCAGCTTTTTCGATGACGCGGTTCCAGCGATCCACACCGCCCACCGAGTCTTTGATGAAGTCGTCGCGCAACACTTCGTTCAGAGCGTTCAGCATGGGCACTTCTTTTTCCTGCAACTGGCCGTTCACCACGTTCAACACCTTGTAGGTCTGTCCGCGCAACACA
>CANGCZ010000220.1 GCA_947452325.1 Comamonadaceae bacterium
GACCCGGTGATCTGGCTGGATGTTTTAGATTTGCCCTTGGTCTATTACATGGAGGCCTCGTACCACGTGAACGGGGATCGTCAAACCATAGCGCCCGGTAGCGGCGACAAGCAATACGCACACGGCGGTTTAGTGCCTACGCATGTGTTCGAGCGAAGCCACAAGGCTTACCCCATGCTGCGCTATGCCTGGACCGATGCCAAGGCCGCGCTGGAAACTTTGGCGGCTGACTTGCCTGATTTAGAGCAAGTACAAATCACGTACACCAACCCCGAGACAGGCACTGACGCAGAAAACATACTGGGCTTTTATGCGCTCATGTTGCGCCCCGGTCAAAGCCTGCGTTTACCCGCGCGTTCACCGGCGCAAGTGTTCCACGTCATCGAAGGCAAGGTGCAGGCGGACATGGTTGATAGCCGTTTCACACTGGTCGAGGCTGACACTTGTTGCGCGCCCGGCTACGAGGCGGTCACATTGACAAACTTGCAAGCTGACAAAGCCTCTTTTATTTTCATTGCAGATGAATCACCTCTGCACCGCAAACTCGGTGTGTATGAAAACCGCGGATGATTTTTTTTTCACTAGTTAGGAATGAGCCATGGCCGTTTATGTTTTTCCACTTGCCCCTGTTTTATCCTTGCCTATCAAAGGCATCAGCCCGCTTTTTCCGGTGCAGCGCTTGTTTTTTGTCGGCCGCAATTACCACGCCCATGCAGTAGAAATGGGCAAGCCTGTTGATAAGACAGTGGAGCGTCCGTTTTATTTCACCAAAGCGCCGCAAACGCTGTGTGCCAGCGGCAGCACCGTGGCTTACCCCCCCGAGACCGCGAATTTCCATTTTGAAATGGAGATGGTGGTTGCCCTAGGCAAGCCCGGTTTTCGCGTCAGCCAAGCGCATGCGCATGAACTGATTTACGGTTACGCCGCCGGCTTGGACATGACCCGCCGCGATTTGCAATTGGTGGCACGCGACAAGGGACGCCCTTGGGATCTGGGCAAAGACGTAGAGCATTCATCGGTGTGCAGCGAGATTGTTCCTATGCAAGGGCAGATCATTGACAGCGGTGCGATTGCGCTTGAAGTCAATGGCCAGACCAAGCAATCTTCCGATGTGAACAAACTGATTTGGAACGTGCGTGAAATCATCGCCGACCTGTCTTTGTTTTATCACTTGAGAGCCGGAGACTTGATTTACACAGGCACGCCCGAAGGCGTGGGACCTGTGGTGCCTGGCGACACCCTCACCGGTCGCGTGGCGGGTGTGGCTGAGATTGCATTGACCATAGGCCCGGCAGAATAAATTTTTACTTCGCAACAACTGCTTTTGCTAAGACTTCACCGGTTTTGGGCATGAAAAAAGCGACCCGCAGGTCGCTTTGAATCAATGTGTTTAACAAGCCTGTGCAGGCTCAGGCATTGATTATTTGGAATTGTCGGCGCCGTTCATGGCAACGCGGTTTTCACACACGTTGGCGGTGATGTTGCGGTCATGGTTGATGACTGGCTTGTAAAAGCTGAGTTCTGCGAATGTAGGCTCGACTGAACGGGCAGGCATGCGACCTGTGGAGGTCATCACGGTGAAACTGGCCAGTGCCAAGGTTTGGTCTGCGCAATTGACAACGTAGTCGATCTGCTGAACGCCGCTGTCACCCATTTCGTGGAATTCGCGGACTTTGGTCAGGCCTTGGTTGGCGTTCATGGCAACCATTGACCATGTGTCTTTGGCGGTGGCGATCATGACGGCGTTGTCGCTGTCAGAAACCACGGCGGTGTTGTCTTGGGTAGTTGCGAAAGCTGCGTTTGCCAAAAAGATACCGACTGTCAGTGCGATTTTGTTGATCATGATGAAACTCCAGAGGTTGTTGAATGAGGGGGAAGACTTTTTGTCTTGTGAACGTATCTTAACTGTTGTTTATGATTTGACAAGACAAAATATAAACAAAACATAAAATACCTGGGATTAACCCGTAATTTTTGAAAAATAGCTGAACATTACTTGTTCAATTGGCTTGAAGATGTCTTGATCTTGTGCTTTATGAGTGCTAAATAAGTATATTAAAGAGAAATCTTTGTCTCTGATCGCTGCCGTGCGTGGCCATGCTTGTGCGGCATAATCAGTGCAAAACATAAACAAACTGTTTTTGTTGACACTTCTTCACTTTTTAGACTGACATTGCCATGGAATCTATACACGCTGACCAATACACCATAGGGGTTGTGGCCCGCCGCACGCAGACCCACACGGAAACGCTGCGCGTCTGGGAGCGCCGTTATGCATTGGTGGTTCCCGGGCGAAGCGACACAGGCAGGCGTCTTTACTCGGAAGAGGACATCATCAAAATATCCTTGGTCAAGCAATTGACCGACGCAGGCCATCCGGTCAGCGGCCTGGCCAAGTTGTCGATTGATGCTTTGCGACAAAGGCTGAACGCCCCGGCCACAGAGCTGTCAGGCAAAAAACCTGGCAGATCGCCTAAATGCCGTGTGGCTTTCATCAATGAGTCTTTGCGACAGCGCATCGGGCGTGAACTGCTGGCATTCAGCGATATCGAGTGTGTGGATCAGGCCCGCGCTGACGGCTCACAGGTGACCGTCAAACAGGCAGATCTGCTCATCATGGATTTGGCCACTGTCAATGAGCATTCGTTAGCCAAAGTGCAACAAAGCCTGAAAGAGGCCGGATGCGCTGCAGCCTTGGTTGTTTTTAATTTCGGTACCAAAAACGCTGTTTCGCTGCTCGAGCGCGCTGGTATCACTTGCCTTAAAGGTGCATTCACCGCTGCTGAAATTCACCGTGCTTGCCTGTCTGCGGTCAAGCCGGCCGCTGCCGCTTCAACGGCCCGCCAAACCGTGTTACCCCCCCGTTTTGATGACGCGCAACTGGCGCGTGTGGCCGGTTTGAGCAGCACCATCGCCTGCGAATGCCCCAACCACCTTGCCGAATTGATCGTCAGCCTGAGTGCGTTTGAACGCTACAGCGGTGAATGCGCCAACCGTGATGACAAAGATGCTGAACTCCACGCGCAACTGGGTGAGTCTGCTGGACAAGCCCGCGCCATTCTGGAAGAGAGCTTGAGTCGCTTGATTGAAATCGAGGGTATTGAGATTTGATTTGAAACGGGTCAGTAAACTGAAGATGGTCAAGGCTTGATCTTGTGAGCTAAAAACCTATAACACCTGTGCCGGAATTGAGCGCAGGCTTAAGGCATTAGATATGCCACAAACTGATTCCCATCCCGACTCAAAAGCTGCATCAACTTCGGGTGAATGAACAAC
>CANGCZ010000221.1 GCA_947452325.1 Comamonadaceae bacterium
TATGAGATGGTGCGGCTGGCAGGAATCGAACCCACGACCCCTTGGTTCGTAGCCAAGTACTCTATCCAGCTGAGCTACAGCCGCACTGCTTCGCATCTTACCACGCTGTGTATGCACACAAGATTGGTGGGCCCCCCGTGAGTCGAACACGGCACCAACGGATTATGAGTCCGCTGCTCTAACCAAGCATGAGCTAGGGGCCCGAGCGCATGATTTTACGCATGCATCAGTGCAATCATGCGAAGATACATTTTTTGACTGAAAGAGCAAACCCATGACCATCTCTATGTACCAAGCCAGTGTGCCGCGCATTGCCAATATGTTGACCAATTTGGAACACCTGCTGGGCAAAGCCCATACCCATATAGAAGCCAAAAAATGGAACGAGGCCGCGCTGACCCAGTTTCGTTTGTACCCGGACATGTTTCCATTGACTCGCCAGGTGCAAATCGCCTGCGACACCGCCAAGGGCGTGGTCGCGCGACTGGCGGGTGTGGATATTCCTGCCTATGAAGACAACGAAGTGACGATTGCCGACTTGCTCCAGCGAGTTGCCAAAACCAAAGCGTTTGTAGAAAGTTTCAACGCCGCAAACATAGACGGTACCGAGGACAAAGACATCGTCACCAAACGCGGCGATGTAGAAACACATTACAAAGGCATGCAGTTTTTACTGAATCACGCCATGCCGAATATTTATTTCCATGTCACCACGGTGTACGCTATTTTGCGCCACAACGGTGTAGAAATCGGCAAGCGTGACTATCTGGGCAAAGTCTAAACAGTCCACTTAAATAACGCCGCCGGTTCGCAAACCATTGCACCGGCGGTTTTTTATTTATGGCTTAGCGCATTGCTCACCAATTTGGCGGTGATGTCCACAATCTGGATCATGCGGTCGTAAGGCATGCGGGTCGGGCCTATGACGCCCAATGTGCCAACCACTTGCCCGTCCACTTCGTAGTTGGCACTGACCACGGACAACTCTTCAAAAGGCACGATCTGGCTTTCGCCGCCAATGTAAATACGCACACCCTCGGCCTGGTTGGACATGTCCAGCAAACGCATGAGTTGCGCTTTTTGCTCAAACACCTCAAAGGCGCGGCGCAACTGCCCCATATCACTGGAAAAATCAGAGACTGACAGCAAATTGCGCTCGCCACTGATGACGACTTCATCTTCCGTCGAGTTGATGGCCTCGGAACTGAACTGCACTGCCGCCTGCATCAATGCAGCGATTTCACTGCGAAGTTTTTCGACTTCGAGTTGCAACCTCTGCCGGACTTCGTTTATGTCCATACCGACAAAATTGGCGTTCAAATAATTCGACGCTTCAATGAGTTGCGATTGAGAAATATCGGTGTCAATGAAGATGACGCGGTTTTGCACATCGCCGTCGGGTGAAACGATGATGACCAGCACGCGTTTGTCAGACAGACGCAAAAACTCGATGTGCCTGAACACCGACCCGCGGCGCGGAGACATGACCACACCGACAAAATGGGACAGATTGGACAGCAGGCTGGCGGCATTGGCGATGACTTTTTGCGGCTGCTCGGGGGCCAGCGCCGGAGCTTGCAAATCATCCCGATTGATGGTGAGCATGGTGTCGACAAACAGCCGGTAGCCTTTGGCGGTTGGGATACGTCCGGCAGAGGTGTGCGGACTGACGATCAGCCCCAAATCCTCCAGGTCGGCCATGACATTGCGCACCGTGGCAGGCGACAATTCAATGCCGTTGGCTCGCGACAAGGTGCGCGAACCCACCGGTTGGCCGTCGGCAATATAGCGCTCAACCAGGGTTTTCAGCAGAAACTTGGCACGGTCATCGAGCATGGTCATCCTTTCGAATCATTTTAATGATGTAATTTGCCCATGAGCCTGACTTTTCGCCACATCGCCCTGATAGGCAAACACCACTCCGCTTTCAACAGCGCCCCGCCCGCGCAGGCCAGGCAGGTACTGACCTCTCTGGCCCAATGGCTCAAGCAATCAGGCGCTGAAGTTTTTCTGGAAAAGGACTCGGCCCAGCAAATCGGCTTGGATGTGGCGCCTACGCTTGATGTGCCAGCCATTGCCAAACGCTGCGATCTGGCGCTGGTGGTCGGCGGCGACGGCACCATGCTCGGCTTCGGACGTCAATTAGCGCCACATGGCGTGCCCTTGATTGGCATCAACCAAGGCCGCTTGGGATTCATCACAGACATCGCCCTGGATCAGTTGGAAGCCAAACTCGAACCCATGTTGCATGGCGAATACGAAGAAGACCACCGGGTCATGATGCACGCCCAAGTCTGGCGCGGCGAAGATTGCGTGCTCGAAGCCGAGGCTTTGAACGATGTGGTCGTCAACCGGGGCGCGACCACCGGCATGGTTGAGCTGCGCGTGAGCGTTGACGGCAATTTCGTGGCCAACCAACGCGCGGATGGACTGATCATCGCCACCCCTACGGGTTCCACCGCTTACTCTTTGTCTGCCGGCGGCCCGCTGCTTCAACCCTCGCTGGGCGGTTTGGTGATGGTGCCTATAGCGCCGCATACCTTGTCAAACCGGCCGCTGGTATTGACCGATTCAGCGCAAATCCAGATCGAACTGGTGGCCGGGCGCGACGCCAGCGCCAATTTCGATATGCAATCTCTGGCTTCACTGGCCATCGGTGATCAGGTCAAGGTGCGCAAATCACAACACCATGCGGTATTTCTTCACCCCAGGGGCTGGAGTTACTTTGACACACTCAGACAAAAACTGCATTGGAACGAGGGAGGTTCATGAGTTTGCAACGCATCAGCCTGCGCGACTTTGTCATCGTGCGCCAACTCGAACTCGAGATAGGCAACGGATTCAGCGTACTCAGCGGCGAAACCGGCGCTGGCAAATCCATTTTGATAGACGCGCTTCAACTGGTGTTGGGCGCACGCGCTGACGCTGGTGTGGTGCGTGAAGGCGCAGCACGCACCGAAATCAGCGCTGGGTTTGCAGCGGGTGCGGTGATCAACCAATGGCTGACAGACAACGGCTTCGACGAAAGCGACGAACTGCTGCTCAGGCGCAGCATTGACACGCAAGGCAAGAGCCGGGCTTGGATCAACGGCAGCGCAGCCACCGCCGCGCAGTTGCGTGAGATTGGCGATCAACTGGTCGATATTCACGGCCAACACGCCTGGCAAAGTCTGACCAAACCCAGCGCGGTGCGCGGACTCTTAGATGCCTACGCCGGTGTTGACTCGCGGAGCTTGCAACAAGCCTGGGA
>CANGCZ010000222.1 GCA_947452325.1 Comamonadaceae bacterium
GTATTGGCGGTGCCCAGGTCAATGGCCAGGTCGGTGGAGAAATACCGACGAAATGCTCCAAACATCACAATCCTCTCTGGGTAATTCCAGTAAAGGCGAGATAATACCTGATCACCCTTACTCCCTTAGGCGCTCAAAGCCGTTTTTCAGTTTCCGCTTATGTCCTTGTCACCCCAAGATATCCAGCGTTTGGCACAGTTGTCCCGGTTGCAATTCGATGCGCCGGCGGCCGAGCGCATCCTCGGTCAACTCAACGGCTTTTTTGAGATCGTCGAGCAAATGCGCGCCGTGGACACCACCGGCGTGGTGCCGATGGCGCATCCGGTTGATGCCATGCACGGTTTAACTGCCGCCATTGGCGACACCGACGCACTAGGCATGACGCTGCGTTTGCGCGAAGACGTGGTGAGCGAGCCCAACCAGCGCGAGGCCAACCAGCGCAGTGCGCCGGCGGTGGAGCGTGGTTTGTTTTTGGTACCGAAAGTGATCGAGTAAGCCATGGCCGATGTACACAACATGACCGTGGCCGAACTGGCAGCAGGTCTTCAAAACAAAGATTTCAGCGCAGTGGAAGTGGCCACACGTTTTCTGGCGCGCACGGGCGGTAACCCGCACAACGCGTTTTTAGATATCAACAGCGAAGTCACGCTGGCGCAAGCCCAGGCCTCTGACGCCAAAATCGCTGCAGGTACCGCAGGCCCTTTGGAAGGCGTGCCGATTGCACACAAAGACATTTTTGTGACCAAAGATTTCGCCACCACAGCGGGATCAAAGATGTTGACAGACTACCGCTCACCGTTTGATGCCACCGTGGTTTCAAAGTTGCGCGAAGCGGGCATGGTGACGTTGGGCAAACTCAATTGCGATGAATTCGCCATGGGCTCGGCGAATGAAAACTCGGCCTATGGTGCGGTGACCAACCCGTGGGATACCACTTGCATTCCAGGCGGCTCCTCCGGTGGCAGCGCAGCGGCCGTGGCCGCACGTTTGGCGCCTGCGGCCACCGGCACCGATACCGGCGGCTCGATTCGCCAACCCGCCGCGTTTTGCGGGATCACCGGCATCAAGCCCACGTATGGGCGCGCCTCGCGCTACGGCATGGTGGCGTTCGCATCCAGCCTGGACCAGGCCGGACCCATGGCGCGCAGTGCTGAAGATTGCGCGTTGTTGTTGTCGGCCATGTGCGGGCCGGACTTGGACAGAGACTCGACTTCGTTGAATGTGAAGAACGAAGATTTTTCCAGGCTGCTTGCCAAGCCAGCGGGCGACAAGCCTTTGGCGACAGCGGGGAAGGATGGGGGGCCTTTGAAAATTGGTCACCCGCGAGAATGGCTGGGCGGCGGTTCACAAGTTGATTTTGATCGCCATGCGCCTGCGCGTCGCAGCGAGGGTACAAACCCACAAGTTAACAAACGCATTGAAGAAGCGCTCGCGCACTACAAATCCCTCGGGGCAGAGTTGGTGGAAGTGAGCCTGCCGCAAGCCCAATTGAGCATCCCCGTTTACTACATCGTATGCGCCGCCGAAGCCTCCAGCAACCTCAGCCGTTTTGACGGCGTGAAATTCGGACACCGCGCCAAAGAATTTACCGACTTAGCCGACATGTACCAGCGCACCCGCTCCGAAGGTTTTGGCGACGAGGTGAAGCGCCGCATCATGATCGGCAGTTATGTCTTGTCGCACGGTTATTACGATGCTTACTATTTGCAAGCACAAAAAATACGCCGCATGATTGCCAACGATTTCCAAGCAGCTTTTGCACAATGCGATGTGATTGCCGGACCTGTGGCACCAACCACCCCGTGGAAACTCGGCGATAAAGCCGATGACCCGGTGGCCAACTATTTGGCCGACATCTTCACGCTTCCTGCCTCATTAGCGGGACTGCCTTGCATGAGTATTCCAGTGGGCTTTGGCGACATGGGTATGCCCGTGGGCATGCAGCTGATAGGCAATTATTTGCAGGAAGCGCAACTGCTGAATGTGGCGCACCGCTTTCAGCAAGTCACCAATTTTCATGAAGCCCGCCCTGAAGGTGTGTAAGCATGCCAACCATCAGCTTGTTTTATGGCATTCTTATTCGCATGTATTGGAACGATCACGCGCCGCCGCATTTTCATGTGGAATACGGCGAGTACCGCGCTCAGTATTTGATAGAAACATTGGTCTTGAGCCGTGGCCAATTGCCACGGCGCGCACATGCCCTGGTGCTGGAATGGGCCGCCATGCACCGCGATGAATTGATGGAGGATTGGGAATTATGCGAAGCCAAGCAACAACCCAAGATGATTACGCCTTTGGCCTGAGCCCGAATGCGCCTGACGTCACAGCGGTGAAAGTCATTTCTCACTTGAACTTGCAAGTGCAATTTGCCGATGGCTTGATCGGCTTGGTCCGCTTTGAACCTTCACATTTGACGGGTGTTTTTGCAGCTCTGCAAGATCCTGCATTTTTTCAACAAGTCAGCGTTTTACACGGCGCTGTGACATGGCCAGGCGATCTGGACTTGGCACCAGACGCCATGTACGACGCCATACATCTGCATCAAGAATGGGTGCTTCAGTGAGTCAAACAACATCCCCACTCGTCCATGGCTACGAAGTCGTCATCGGCTTTGAAACCCACGCCCAGCTGTCCACACAAAGCAAAATTTTCAGCCGCGCATCCACTGCGTTTGGTGCCGAAGCGAATACGCAAGCTTGCGCGGTGGACTTGGCCTTGCCCGGCACGCTGCCGGTGATGAACAAGGGCGCGGTCGAACGCGCCATTGAACTCGGGCTGGCGCTGGGCTCGCACATCGCCGAGCGCAGTGTGTTTGCGCGCAAGAATTATTTTTACCCCGACCTGCCCAAGGGCTACCAGATCAGCCAGTTTGAAATACCGGTGGTGCAAGGCGGCGCGGTGTCTTTCTTTTTGGGTGACGAGAAAAAAACCGTGCGCTTGGTGCGCGCGCATCTGGAAGAGGATGCGGGTAAGTCTTTGCACGAGGACTCAAGCCTTGGAGCGTCCATTGGAAATGGACGGGGCCATACTGGCATTGACCTGAACCGCGCCGGTACGCCGCTGTTGGAAATCGTGACCGAACCGGATATACGCTCCAGCGAAGAAGCCGTGGCCTACGCCAAAGAGCTTCACAAAATTGTCACTTGGATTGGCATTTGCGACGGCAATATGCAAGAAGGCAGTTTCCGCTGTGATGCGAACGTGTCGGTGCGCAAACCCGGCGCGCCGCTGGGCACA
>CANGCZ010000223.1 GCA_947452325.1 Comamonadaceae bacterium
GCCGGTCTGGCCAAAGTCGGCATACACGGCAGTTTTGAAGGCGCACTGACCTACGCCGGCAACCCGGATTTGATCTCCCGCACCCACTTTGCCCGCTTTCTGGTGGAAACAGGTGTTTGCAAAGATACACACGAAGTTTTCAGGCGATTTCTCACCGAAGGCAAACCCGGCTTTGTGCCGCACCGCTGGGCGTCTTTGGGCGACGCGGTGAGTTGGATACGCGAATGCAAAGGGGTGGCCGTGATTGCTCATCCAGCGCGTTATGGCTTTACACCGACCGAAGAATTCGCCTTGTTCACCGAATTCAAGAACCACGGCGGGCAGGCAGTCGAAGTGGTGACCGGCAGCCACTCGGTGCAGGAAGCTATTGAATATGCCGACATGGCCCGTGAATTTGATTTGGCTGCATCACGCGGCAGCGACTTCCACAGCCCGGACGAAAGCCACACCGACTTGGGCAGCTTGCCCTGGCTACCGGGTGACCTGACGCCGGTGTGGGAGCTGCTGGCCGACCGCATCCAATAATTCCACCGCCGCGCTCCCCCTTATATGGCCCAATGGCTGCAAGTTCACCCTGACAACCCGCAACCGCGTTTGCTGAAACAAGCCGTCGCTTTGCTCAGTCAAGGGCGGGTGTTGGCGGTACCCACCGATTCCAGCTATGCCTTGGTCTGCCACCTGGACGACAAAACCGCTGTGGACCAGATGCGGCGCATACGCGGGGTCGACGACAAACACCATCTCACCTTGTTGTGCCGTGACCTGAGCGAATTGGCGCTTTACGCCAAAGTGGATAACCGCCAATTTCGCCTGCTCAAGGCGGCCACCCCGGGGGCTTACACCTTCATTTTGGAAGCCACCAAGGAAGTGCCGCGCCGGGTGTCCCACCCGCAACGTAAAACCATAGGTTTGCGGGTACCGGACCACGTGTGTCTGCTGCAATTGCTGGAGTTACACGGCGCGCCCCTGCTCGCCACCACCTTGATTCCGCCCGGCGAAAACGAGCCTATGAACGATGCCCAAGAGATACGCCAGCGCTTTGAACATCAACTCGCTGCCGTCATTGATGCAGGCGCTTGCTCCATGCAAGCCACCACGGTGGTCGATTTAACACCTATGGATACAGGCGATGACCCCTTGCTGATCAGGGCCGGCGGCGGCGAGATCAGTCTTTTAGGACTCTAAATTCCGAGGGCAGATTGTCTTTCGCACCCACACTCATGCCTGCTATACGGGAAAAAGATTACTGACGATTGTTATTTTGATCTTATTTTTAGCAAGTTTAGTGCGACAATATAAATGTGAGTATCAATGAAATAGTTCAAACAATCACCACCCATGCTTTGCCGGTATTGCTGGCAATCACCTTGCATGAGGCGGCACACGGCCTTGTTGCCAAGCTTTTGGGTGACAACACCGCCTGGGCCATGGGGCGTGTCACTGTCAACCCTTTTGTGCATATTGACCCGGTCGGCACGATTGCCATGCCTCTGATTTTGTACATCGCCACCGCAGGGAATTTTTTATTCGGTTACGCCAAACCTGTGCCTGTGGATTTTTCTCGCCTGCGCAAGCCCAAACGCGACATGGTTTGGGTGGCGCTGGCCGGTCCGGTAGCCAATCTGCTGCAAGCTGTGGTTTGGGCGGTGGTCATTTATGTACTGACCGCCAATAACAACGAAGAACGGTTTTTCTTTGAAATGGCGAAAGCCGGTCTGCTGACCAACCTCGTGATGTTTGCATTCAACCTGTTTCCAGTGCCGCCCATGGACGGCGGTCGCATCGTGGTCGGCTTGCTGCCTTGGCGTTTGGCCGTCGGTTTTGCCAGACTGGAGCGCTTTGGTTTTTTCATTGTCATGGGCTTGGTGGTGCTAGGCGTAGTCAATGCTTTGTGGATGCTGCCCATCATGACTGCTTCCATGTTATCCATCCAGTGGTTGCTGCAGCCCCTGGCCAATTATTTGCAATTGCCCTCCCCATGACCGAACGCGTTCTCTCCGGCATGCGCCCTACCGGCGCGCTGCATCTGGGCCATTACCACGGCGCCTTGAAGAATTGGGTGCGTCTGCAATCCGAAATGGAGTGCTTTTATTTCGTCGCCGATTGGCACGCGTTGACCACGCACTACCAAAGCCGTGAAGTGATTGAAAAAAATGTCTACGAGATGGTCATCGACTGGTTGGCCGCCGGTTTAGACCCGAACAAATGCACTTTGTTTTTGCAAAGTCGCATACCCGAGCATGCCGAACTGTTTACCTTGCTGGCCATGGGTACGCCCATCAGTTGGTTGGAGCGCGTGCCCACCTACAAAGACCAGCAGGAAAAGCTCAAAGACAAAGACCTCACCACCTACGGTTTTCTGGGTTATCCGCTGCTGCAAGCCGCAGACATTCTCATTTACAAAGCCAGGCATGTGCCGGTCGGCGAAGACCAGGCCAGCCATGTGGAATTGACGCGCGAGGCCGCCCGACGCTTCAACCATTTGTACGGCCGTGAACCTGACTTTGACGCGTTGGTGCAGGTCTGTCTGGCTAAACTGCCCAAGGACAGCGTCAAGCGCCTTGAAAAATCCCGCAAACAGTTCCAGGAAACCGGTGACACCAAGGCGTTGGAAGGTGCCATGGCTTATCTGCAATCCGCGCCTGAATTGACAGACAAAGACCGGGAGCGTCTGGAAGGCTATTTCAAAGGCACAGGCAAAGCGGTGTTGACCGAGCCGCATGCGCTGCTCACCGAGGCCAGCAAATTGCCCGGCTTGGACGGTACCAAAATGAGCAAAAGCTACAACAACACGATTGCCATGCGCGAAGACAAGGCCAGCATAGAGGCCAAAGTCAAACGCATGCCCACCGACCCGGCGCGTGTCAAAAGAACCGATGCGGGCAACCCGGACTTGTGCCCGGTTTGGCAATTTCACCTGGTGTATTCACCCGAAAACACGCGCCAATGGGTGAAAACCGAATGCACCAGGGCCGGCATAGGCTGCCTGGAGTGCAAACAACCCATCATCGAAGCCATCATCGCCGAGCAACAGCCCATGCTGGAGCGAGCCGAACCTTTTGTTTCCAATCCCCGCCTTGTTCGTGATATCGTAGACGCTGGAACACAGCGTGCACGTGCCACGGCGCAAGACACCATGCGCGATGTGCGCGAGGCCATGGGCCTGAACTATTGACACCCGGAGAATAACTATGAGTTTATATGTGATTGATGACC
>CANGCZ010000224.1 GCA_947452325.1 Comamonadaceae bacterium
CATCATCTTCATCCAGAAGAGACCGCAAGGTTTGTTCGCGATGAAGGGCCGCAGCGCGGAGGCATGACATGAACCAAATCTTTTTGCCTCAACCTGTCCGTTTGTTGTCCCCGCTGGGTTGGGTGGTGTTCATCGGTCTGCTGTTGTGCGTCGGCCTGTTAGCCCCAGCTCTGAATCTGTGGTTGCCGGTGAGCCATCCATTGCACATGAGCGATTTCGCTGTCTCCTTGATCGGCAAGATCATGTGTTACGCCATATGCGCGTTGGCCATGGACTTGATCTGGGGTTACACAGGTATTTTGTCGCTGGGGCATGGTTTGTTTTTTGCACTCGGCGGTTACGCCATGGGCATGTATTTGATGCGTCAAATCGGTACCGACGGTAATTACAAATCCGAACTGCCCGACTTCATGGTCTTTCTCGATTGGAAGACCTTGCCTTGGCACTGGTACTTCAGCGA
This sequence comes from Comamonadaceae bacterium, assembly GCA_947452325.1. Taxonomy (GTDB): domain Bacteria; phylum Pseudomonadota; class Gammaproteobacteria; order Burkholderiales; family Burkholderiaceae_C; genus Limnohabitans. Next base: position 461 of record CANGCZ010000224.1, read on the forward strand.
CAGTTTTGTCGCTACCTTGCTGCTGGTGGTGCTGGCACCCGGATTGCTGGCTTTGGTGTTCGGTTACTTTGCATTCCGTTCACGCATCAAAGGGGTGTATTTCTCCATCATCACGCAGGCCATGACGTTTGCTTTCATGCTGCTCTTCTTTCGCAATGAAACAGGCTTTGGCGGCAACAACGGCTTCACCGATTTCAAAAGAATATTAGGCACACCGATTGCCACGCCCAACATGCGCATGCTGTTGTTTGTGTTGACAGGAACTTGTTTGCTCGCTTGTTACTTGGCGGCGCGCTGGCTGGTACACAGCAAATACGGCCGCGTATTGCAAGCGATTCGGGATGCAGAAAGCCGTGTCATGTTTTCGGGTTATTCGCCACTGCCTTACAAGCTCAGCATCTGGGTGATTTCTGCGGTGATGTGCGGTATCGCAGGCGCTTTGTATGTGCCTCAGGTCGGCATCATCAACCCCAGCGAAATGAGCCCCGCCAACTCTATCGAAATCGCCATTTGGGCAGCGGTGGGTGGCCGAGCCAGTTTGATCGGTCCGATTGCAGGCGCCTTCATGGTCAATGGCGCCAAGAGTTGGCTGACGGTGGTCGCACCCGAGTATTGGTTGTATGTGCTGGGTGCCTTGTTCATTGCCGTGACTTTGTACATGCCGCAAGGCGTGGTGGGCTTGCTTGGAAGTTGGAAACAGCGCCTGAGCGGCGGCAAGGGAGATGTGTCATGACACCTGACCTCATGAGCGAAGGCGCAGAGCGACTCGAGAAACACAAATTCAGGAAAGTACAGTCTGTCTCATCCGGTGACCGGGGTGCCAGTTTCTCGCGCATTCACCATCCGGGTGAATTGGATTTGGCGCATGGCCGGATTCTGTATCTGGAAGATGTGAATGTCAGTTTCGACGGATTCAAAGCAATCAACAATTTATCGCTTGATATTGGTGTCGGTGAATTGCGCTGCATCATCGGTCCCAATGGCGCGGGCAAAACCACCATGATGGACATCATCACCGGCAAAACCAAGCCGGACTCGGGTCAGGTGTTTTTCGGTAGCACGATTGATTTGTTGCGTCACAACGAGCCTGATATCGCACAAATGGGCATAGGCCGGAAATTCCAGAAGCCCACTGTGTTTGAGCAACTCACTGTGTTTGAAAACCTGGAACTGGCTTTGAAAACCGGCAAAGGTGTGGCAGCTTCCATGCTGTTCAAACTCAATGGTGAACAAAAAGACCGTTTGAGCGAAGTGCTTCACACCATCCATCTGGAAAACGCGTTGTTGCGGCAAGCGGGTAACTTGAGTCACGGGCAAAAGCAATGGCTGGAAATTGGCATGTTGTTGATGCAAGACCCCAAGCTGTTGCTGCTGGACGAACCGGTGGCTGGCATGACCGATCAAGAAACCGAGCGCACCGCCGAGTTGTTTCTTTCACTCAAAGGCAAGCATTCTTTGATGGTGGTTGAGCACGATATGGCCTTTATCCGTCAGATTGCCGATATCGTCACCGTGCTGTGCGACGGTTCGGTGCTGGCGCAAGGAACTTTCGACGATGTTCAAGACGACGAGCGCGTCATTGATGTTTATTTGGGACGTTAAGCATGCTGGCGATTGAACACATTCACCAATACTATGGCGGCTCGCACATTCTTCGTGATGTGAGTTTGAATGCCAAAGCCGGCCGTATCACTGTGCTTTTGGGCCGCAATGGCGTGGGTAAAACCACTTTGCTCAAAGCCTTGATGGGCCTGGTGCCGGTGCGCGAAGGTCATATCAGTTTTGAAGGCCACACCATCACCAAGGCAACCCCTTACGAGCGGGCGCGTGCCGGCATAGGTTACGTCCCTCAGGGTCGAGAAATCTTCAACCGCTTGACGGTTGAAGACAATCTGCGCATGGGACTGGCCACCCAAGCGGCTTCGGCAGACATTCCTGCCGAGTTGTTTGAATTGTTTCCCATTCTGGATCAAATGAGAAATCGCCGGGGCGGGGATTTGTCCGGCGGTCAACAACAGCAACTTGCGATCGCACGTGCTTTGGCCGGTAAACCCAAGCTGCTGGTGTTGGATGAACCCACCGAAGGCATACAACCCAGCATCATCAAAGACATCGGTCGCGTCATACAGCGACTGGCTGCTCGCGGCGACATGGCGATTTTGCTGTGCGAACAGTATTACGATTTTGCGGAAGAGCTGGCTGACGATTACCTGGTGATGGAACGCGGCGAAGTGATTGCCAGCGGGCCGGGTTCGGAAATGAAAGACAAAGGCATACGCAAACTGGTTTCTATTTGACGCTTGTTTCTCTAATCGATAATTGAAACGGTGGCGGCCCGTCTGCTTGGCCTGCAATGAATTGCCTGGGGTAAGGCCTGTGTTGAAAAAGTGCATACTCAATGCGCTTGTCTGGCTTAATGCACTCACAAAAGTCAACAGATTCACCACACAGCAGTACAGGGCGGACTCTTCAAATGGAATTGCAGACGGAATTACTGAGTGGCTATGCCACTGCCATCGGTATCGGCTTGTTGGTAGGCACCGTCAGGGAAAAACTCCACAACGCACAGACACTGACCTCTGGCATCAGAACACATACCTTATTGGCAGTCATTGCAAGTGCAGCCATGACCATCAGTGCCACCGCTTTTCTGGTCACCTTTGCCATCGTTGGCGCTTTGGTGGTGGTCGCATACCGTCAAAACATGCAGTCCGACCCGGGCATGACAGGCG
>CANGCZ010000225.1 GCA_947452325.1 Comamonadaceae bacterium
GACAGCGGTACCCAGGTAGCGCAAAACGATTTTTTCCTGGGCGTGAATCGCCGGAAAAATGCCGCTGGCCAGAATGGCTGCGGTGCCTTTGAGCACATTGCGGCGATCTGTTGCGACGGATTCAACAGGCAGTTTCTCTTCTTTCATGGTCTTCCTTCAGAGTGTGTTACCTGAGATCGTCAGGCGGCGATGGGGGAACGGCGGGGCTGCAAACCGGTGCCTAGCGGATGGCTGTCGGCTTCGGCCCATTGCAAGTGGTAAGTGTGTCCTGCAGACCAGGACGAGCTGACCTGCGCTTCGGGCAACATGACGCTGACCGGTTCTTTGTGGTCTGTTTCCGGGGCAAACGACAGCAAGCTAAAACTGCCCTGGTACTCAATGTCTATCAAACTGGCACGCAAATGCGGTTGACTGCCGGCCGGCAGGTCCGATGAAACGCTGATCTTGTCGCTGCGCACAGCCACCAAGCCAGCGGAGGTATGCAAAATATTGTGGCCGCCCATGAAGCGCGCCACAAACTCAGACGAAGGCTGGCTGAACACCTGTTGCGGGCTGCCGGTTTGTTCGATGCGACCGTGGTTCATGACCACCATGGTGTCGGCCAAGGCCATCGCTTCTTCCTGCGAGTGCGTGACGTGAATAAAGGTCAGGCCGAGTTCTTTTTGCCAGTGGCGCAGTTCAGCGCGCATTTGTATGCGCAAAAAAGGGTCCAGGGCAGACAGTGGTTCATCAAGCAACAAAACACGCGGTTGCATGATGAGGGCGCGTGCCAGCGCAATGCGTTGCTGCTGGCCGCCGGACAACTCGGCCGGGAAACGCTGCGCGTACTGAGACATGGCAACGCGTTCCAGCAAAGCCATGGCGCGTTGGTGTCTTTCTGCTTTGGCCACGCCGCGCATCTTCAGGCTGAAGGCCACGTTGTCCAGTGAATTCAAGTGCGGAAACAAGGCATAGCTTTGGAACATCATGGCCGTGCCACGGTCGGTGGCACCGGCGTCAGTGATGTTGCGACCGCCCAAAATAATGTCGCCGGAAGTCACGACTTCGTGACCGGCGACCATGCGCAAGGTAGAGGTTTTGCCGCAACCTGAAGGACCCAACAGGCAGCAGTAATGGTTGGTCGGTACTTTGAGATCGATGCTGTCAACGGCAATGCTGGTAGCGCTGTAATGCTTGGACAAAGCCACCAGTTCAAGGGTGTTGTTCTTAGGGTTTGTTGCAGAGACCATGTGTGAACTTAGCAATTTGGATGCCACGGCTGTTTGATTGAATTGCATTCAAAGATAACTGAAATTGTATGCAATCCATGCATTTTTCTGTGCATGAGTGCACTTTCAGGGTGCTAACCAAGGGTAAACGATAGATTACTCGCACCAAACAAGGGCTGACTGACCGGCTGTCTTGCCCGGCTAAATCAGAGGAAAATGCATGCATCACAGACCGGAAGCGCCATGAAAAACGACCCCTTTGTCCATTGGATAGACCACCCGCTGGTTCAGCACAAGCTGACCTTGATGCGCCGCAAAGACGCAAGCACCAACAGTTTTCGCACCTTGCTCAATGAGTTGTCCATGTTGATGGCCTACGAGGTCACGCGCGACATGGAGATCAGTTACATAGAAATTGAAACACCTATGGAAACCATGAAGGCGCCGACCATAGACGGTAAAAAACTGGCGCTCATCAGCATCTTGCGCGCTGGCACAGGCATTTTGGACGGCATGCTCAAGGTGGTTCCGGGCGCACGTGTCGGTCACGTCGGCTTGTACCGGGACCCGGACAGCCTGCAAGCGGTAGAGTATTTCTTCAAAGTACCGCAAAACATGGAAGAACGCGATGCGATTGTGGTCGACCCCATGCTGGCCACAGGCAATTCAGCGGTGGCGGCGATCACGCGCATCAAAAAAACCCATCCCAAATCCATCAAATTTTTATGCCTGCTGACTTGCCCCGAAGGCATCAAGGCGATGCGTGATGCGCACCCGGATGTGCATATCTATACCGCTGCCATAGACCGGCAACTGAATGAGCACGGCTATATATTGCCCGGACTGGGGGATGCGGGTGACCGCATTTTTGGCACTAAGTAGTTTTTTTCGAGCCTGGTTTATCGAGGCCAAAACGTGACTTCAACCTTCTGCTTCTGACAAAAAACCAACCACTGCGGCCATGCGCTTGAGCGGATCTGGCTCTGTCATGAGCTGAAGTTTTTGCTCAGGCTCCATAGGCAATACCTCGGCAAAACGGTTGGCCACCCAACCGCATTCGTCCAAATGGTAAGGCGCAAACAATGGCAATCTGTCCTGAAACCCTTGTTGCTGGGCCGTGCGTATCCATTTGCCTAAACGGTCTGCATGCAACTGCCACTGTGAGGGTATGTCAATCACCGGATCCTGCGGCAGATAGCTGACACTGCCCTGCCAAACGCCGTAAGGACCGGGCTTGACATCGTGGAGCTCAAAGCGAAGGCCGCCCTGGCAAAGAATGCGCAGCAAGGCCGGTTGGAGTTGTTCAAACTCACGTATGTGCGCCAAACAGCCGTGCACATGCATCAGCGGCTGCTCGCCCGGCACTTGGACCTCGCTGCCTTGTTTCAACCAGGCGACACCAAACGGTTTTTGTTCCCTGTGACAGCGTTTGATCAGATCCAGGTAGCGCACTTCGAATATTTGCAACTGCAACATACCGTCAGGAAACACGCCTTGAGACAAAGGGAACAGCGGGATGGTATCGGTCGCAGCGGCAGTCATGGCGGGGCTTATGCAAAGAAGATCAGAAGGCATTCTAAGAACGCATCCGCATTTAAGTAACTGGCCTTCAGGGAGACCCTTGCAAATCCGTGATCACAAACGCACCGTCTAGTTTCTCCACGTGAAATAAGACTTTGTCACCGGCTTGGAGCTTGTCCAAACTGACCGCGTCTTGCAAGCGGAACACCATGGTCATGCCCGGCATCTCCAGGTTTTTGATCTCGCCGTGTTTGATGGTGATTTTGCGATTCTCAGCATCAAGTTTTCGCACCACCCCCTCGGCCATGAATTTGTCAGTCTCAGCTTTTGCCCATACAGACATCAGCAAACTGCTGACCATCAGCAGTGCGTGAACAAAAAAACGGGTGGTGGTGTTCATGGTTTTTTGCTTGATGGCTTGTGGAGCGGGCCGCTGACAGAC
>CANGCZ010000226.1 GCA_947452325.1 Comamonadaceae bacterium
AAGTTTTCACCACGCGTGAAGTGGAAATCGCCAACCGGCGCAAGGAAATTGAGCTGATCGCCACACAACAGGACATAGAGCGCGAAACCATGCGCATTGTGCAAACCGCTGACGCGGAAAACGCCGCCAGCACCAGCCGCGGATTGGCCATGCGCGCGCTGGCTGAAGCTGAAGCCGATGCCGACAAAATCCGTTCCATGGCGCAAAAAATCCGCGCCGAAGTGGAAGCAGAGGCTTTGTCACTGATGAACCACGCCCACAATACTTTGTCACCTGAAGCCCGTGCTTCTGCATTACGCATGCGCCTGGTGGAGAAAGCCGAAGCCATTATTCGCGAGTCGGTTCGACCCATGGAGCGCATCGAAGGCATCAAGATCATGCACGTCGATGGTTTGGGCGGCAGTGGTGGCCACAGTGGCGGCGACAGCAACGGCCAAGCAGGTTTTGCTGACGGCATTGTCAACTCGGCTTTGCGCTTCAGAGCCCAAGCCCCGATTGTCGATCAGCTACTCAAGGAAATAGGCTTAGAAGGTGGTGACATTCAACGTTTGGTCTCCGGGGTTTCAGGTGCCAATGCAGGCATGAGTGATACACCTGCCATCAAGGAATGAAGAAGTGATTCAGGTCTATACCTCTAGCGTGATTGATGCGACAGCAGACGCTGTATGGGCCAGAGTGCGTGACTTCAATGCACTTCCCATCTGGCACCCGGGCATTGCCGACAGCCGGATTGAAAACAACCAGCCCTCAGACCGGGTAGGTTGTGTTCGTTACTTTCATTTGCGTGAAGGCGGCGGGGTGATACGTGAACGACTGTTGGCTTTGTCCGACTACGACTTCACCTGCAGTTACAGCATTCTGGAAAGTCCCATGGGCGTGGAGAACTATGTCGCCACCCTCAAACTCACGCCGGTGACGGATGGCGGGCGTTGCTTTGCCGAATGGAGCGCCGAATTCGACTGCGCTGCCAGTCGTGAAACCGAATTGGCGCAACTGATCGGGCAAGGTGTTTTTCAGACCGGTTTTGATGCGCTCAAACGGCATTTCTCCAGCCGACGCTGATGGGCTTGCAGCGTGTCGTCCGCTCAAGCATTGTGGATGCGCCCATAGAGCGCGTGTGGGCGGTATTGCGCGACTTCAACAGCCATGACCAATGGCACAGCGTGGTGGCTCAAAGCGCCATCGAAGACAACCAAACTTCAGACCGGGTAGGTTGTGTACGCAGTTTCACGCTGGCAGATGGCAACCACATCAGGGAAATGTTGTTGAGTTTGTCTGACAAAGACCACATCAGCACTTACACCATCGTCGATGCCACTGTTCCTTTGATGCGTTATGTGGCTACGGTGACGCTTAAACCGGTGACCGATGGCGACCGTACCTTCTGGCATTGGGCCTCCAGCTTCGAAGCGCCTCCAGGCATGGAGCGCGAATTGCGCGATATGGTCGCGCACGGTGTATATGAAGCCGGTTTTGCCAATCTGAAAAAATACCTCGCACTCGGACAACCGCAAAAGCAAATACCGTTGGTTGCACCGGTGATGGCTGCTTCAGGCCTTGCTATTGAAGCGCCGGCCATTCGTTTGCGGGATTACGGCAAACCTTCAGAAATGCAGATTGAGAGCATCTCCGTGCCACCGCCTGCGGCGGGTGAAGTCCGTATCCGCCAAACCGCCATTGGTGTGAATTATTTTGATGTGTATTTACGCAAGGGCTGGATACCTGAACTCCTTCCTCTGCCCGGCACGCCCGGCATGGAAGCTGCCGGTGAAGTGATTGACACCGGACCCGGTGTCACCAGTCTGCTGCCAGGAGACCGAGTGGTTTATATGTGCCCGGTACCGGGTTCTTATGCGTCTGTTCGCAATGTGCCGGTGTCATGTACCACGCGGATTCCAGCTGGTGTCAGCGACGATACAGCAGCAGCGTTGTTACTCAAGGGTGTGACGGCTGATTATTTGATACGCGACCTTGGACATATCAAAAGTGGAACCAGGTTACTGGTACACGCCGCTGCCGGTGGTGTCGGTCAGTTGTTGTGTTCGTGGGCTGCCGGTTTAGGGGCGTTGGTCATAGGCACCGTATCCACGCCTGACAAAGCCCGTATCGCCAGAGACCATGGTTGCCAGCACGTGATCGTCGGTCGCGATTACCAGTTCAGCCAAGCAGTGCGCCACATTTGTGATGGTGCAGATGTCGTGGTTGATGGATTAGGCCATGCAGCGCGTGAGGAGAATTTTGCGGCATTGGCCAGATGTGGCCACTGGATCAGCCTGGGGCAGGCCAGCGGTCCGTTGCAGGATATTTCACCCGATTGGTTGGTACAAAAATCCTTGAGTTTTTCCAGACCCGTGGCCTTTGATTACGTTGCAACACAAGCCGCACTGAATGAGCGGGCAGAACGTGTCTGGCAGGCCTTGCGACAGGGCATCATCCAACCACCTGAGATAGAAACCTTTGCCTTGCGCGACGCTGCACTGGCCCACGACAAAATGGAGTCGCGTTTGTCTACAGGTGCTATGGTGTTGCTGGCTTCTTGATGGCGCAAAAAAAACGGCCTGTGAATCACAGGCCGTTTGCTTGATTGAAAACTGTCAGGTTATTTTTGCAATTGGCAATTGCTAAAAGCCGCGACATACAAACCATCGTTTTGAACGGTTTTGATCTTGAAGGTGCAAGTGCCACTCATGCCGACGTATTTGCCTTTGATGCCTTTGACCTGTTGCTTGCCTGTGCCAGGTGTGCCGCCAGCAGATGCGCGCTGTGAGTTGATCAAGAAAGTATCGCCGTCAGCATCTTTGATCATGCAGTGAGATTCGTAATGCGAGGCTTTGTCTTCGGTGGTGCTCCATCCCACGCAGTTGCCTGCCAGCACATCGTTGGTTTTGATCAATTCGAAATTGGATTTGTCAATGATCAGCATGGGCTTGAAGTTGACAGTGAAGTAGCTGTCAGCGTCTGCATCAATTTTGGTTGGGGTGTAAGAGGGAATGGCAAACACCAGTTCCACTTCACCCGAGGCTGCAAAGCTGTGTGACGCCAGTAAGAAAAGCAAACTGCTGAGGAATTTTTTCATGGTGATACACCTGTGGTTAACTGATGGAACCTGTTGAATTGTGAAACACCGTGTTATTGTAAAAACAAATTCTTCTGTTGTGCTACAAAA
>CANGCZ010000227.1 GCA_947452325.1 Comamonadaceae bacterium
CCGGCCCATTTGAAAAAATCTCTTCTGCTTGACATGCGTTGTGTTCCTTAATGGGCGGCTGCGCCGCTGCTGTTGCTGTCGCTTTTGGCCGCTGTCAGGTGGATGGACAAAGGTCTGCCTGTGAGAGTGGATTGCAGGGCGGCTTCACTGAGCCAAAACTGTTGTTGTGCCTCCATGGCGGCAGACACCGTGGCGCTTTGTTCGGCGGCGTCTGCCAGCAAATCAAACACACCGATTTGCATGGCGTTGTAGCGCAGCAGGTTTTCATCGGCGATGCGTTGGCGCAGAGGCAAGAGTTCCTCTTTGAATTGACGCGCCATGCCGAAGGCAGTCAAGTAGGCCGAGTGTGTTTCTCGCAAACTCGAGGCTGCCTCTACAGCGGTCGCTTGCAAGCGGTTGGCTGCGGCCAATGTTTGAGCGTTCATTTGCGCGCGCTGCATATCGCCTGCATCGAACAAAGGCAGTTTGACGCTGATCTCGGCACCGCTGCGTCGGGTGCGGCTGCCGCTGCTGCTGACGGTACCGCCAATGACCGTCAGCTCCACATCCAGCCGACTGGTGATACCGGTCAAGCCTTGTGCGCGTGCCGCTGTTTCAAGTTCGGCCTTGGCCATGCGTATGTCCAATCGCTGTTGCGCTGCTTGCGTGGCGGCGGCTTGGACATCCAAAGCCTGATCGGGTATGTCCGGCAATCTGTCAGGCAGTTGCAATTGCGCCGCCTGCGTCGTGTCCAGGCCGAGCAACCTGACCAACTCCTCGGTACGGGTCAACGTCTGCTGTTGCGCAGCGGCCAATTGCATTTGCGATTGCAGGTGGAACATCCGGTGCTTGCTTCGGGTCAGCGCATTGAAGTTTCCTGCGGCTTGCATGCGCGCCGCCAATTCATCGCTGGCTTGCGCAGCCTCGGCCACTTGTTGCGCGTAATGCAGCGCAGCACGGGCGGACACGGCACGCACCCACGCCTGTCGCACCAAGGTGACTTGATCCACCACCTCGGCGCTCAAGCGGATCTGCGCTTGCGCCAGTTTCAAACGCGCGATATCCGCGCGTTGCGGCAAAGTCAACAGATCGAGCAAGCCGAAGGTCAGCAAACCGTTCAATTCGGTTTCGCTGCCTGTGACGATGCGCTCCAGTGCCACAGTCGGGTTGCTGATGCGACCTGATTGCGCTGTCGCCGAGGCCAGTGCCCAGTGCTGCGCCAACAAGCTTTGGAAAGCCGGACTGTTGACCAGCAGCAAGTCAACTGCCTGCTTTTGCCCGACCCGTGCTGACAGCAGTTGTTGGGTCAAGGCTGCGCGTTGCTGGCGTTGCGCATCGGTGGTAGCCAAAGACAACTTGTCTGCGCTGAAGCCGGCTGTGTCTTGTGCGGCACGTTGCATACCTTGTGGCAAGTCGTAGCTGACACAAGCACTCAGACACAGCAGAGATGAAGCCAACACAGTCATGCGTCGGCTGGGTAAGCGGATGAAATACATGGATAACCCGTTGCTGATCCACAGAAACAGCAAGCCGAATAAATGACTTGCCACTGAAGACGCTGTGTCTGCCGTCAATGGCAGCAGCGTTTAGACCGCAAAGCGTTTTGGCGGTCTTTCGAACAATCGGGGCGAGACAGAAAGTATCACAGGGGTTGTCCAGGGACGTATGGACTGTGCCAGTACAGGGGGATTGAAACCGGGCAAGCCCGGCAACATGGCCACGCCCAGACAACAAGGCGCGCAATGTTTGCAACTGTTGTCTTGTGAAGACGCATGGTCTTGCGTATGCGTATGTTCGTGCGCGGCTTCCATGTCATGTGCTTCATGATGCGCTTCGTCATGCATTTCGTCATGGGAATGGCTGACTAAGGCGTCATCGCTGTGGTGACAGCCATCGGGCAAAACCGCGGCCAACGCTTGCAATGGCAAGGCCACAGCGAGAAGACAAGCAACTAAAAAACGTAAGGGTTTCACGATTTCATATTAGCAGAGCAGCGGTCTTGCGCCGGGTCGATGTCAGAATCTACCCATGAATGCATTTTTTCTCCGCCTCGTGTCCACCGGCCTGGCCTGCGGCCTATTCACCGGCCTACCCTTGAGTGCCGTGGCACAAAACAAAACCGTGTTGCGCATTTCCACTCCAGCCGTGCCGCAAGACTGGCACGCCAAAATGTGGGAGTTGTTCAAACAAAGCTTGGACGCCAGTGCGCCCGGTGAGTTTGAGGTGCAGATTTACCTCAACAGCAGTTTGTTCAAGCAAGCCGCCGAACCCGCTGCCATGGCGCGCGGCAACCTGGAACTCAGCACCGTGTCCGCCGCCGACTTGTCGCGCCAAGTGCCTTTCTTTTCGGTGTTCACCGCTGGCTATGTGCTGCGCGATGTGCCGCACCAACAAAAGGTATTCAACGGCCCCATAGGCGAAGAAGGCTTTAAGCAAGTGTCTGAACGCATGGGTATCAAGGTGCTGGCCACCGCTTATTTGGGTACACGTCAATTGGTGCTGCGCGAGCCGCGTACCGTCAAAACACCGGCCGATCTCCAAGGCATCAAGCTGCGCATGCCCGCGGCCAAAGAATGGTTGTTTCTGGGCGAGTCGCTGGGCGCCACGGCCACGCCGCTGTCATTTGGCGAGGTGTACATGGGTTTGAAAACCGGCACCATAGATGCACAGGACAACCCATTGCCCACGGTGCGAGCAGCGCGTTTTTACGAGGTCAGCCGCGAGGTCGTGCTGACCGGACACTTAGTGGATGCGCTGTTCATTGCCATCAGCCAAAAAACCTGGGACAGCTTGAAACCGGCGCAACAAACCAAAGTTCAACAAGCTGCACAAGCCGCCGCGCGTTTTAACAACGAGAACCGATTACAAGAAGAATCACAAATACTGGATTTTTTAAAACAGCAAGGCTTGCGCGTCAGCACGCCTGATGTGGCAGCGTTTCGTCAGCAAGTCACTGGGGCTTACAAGGCCTCCGACATAAGCAAAAGCTGGCCGCCCGGTTTGCTCGAACGCATACAAGCGGTGCACTGACGCATGCACACATTCAAACGTTGGCTGGAGCACATAGGCGGGGCATTATTTTTGGCCTTGTTCGCTGTGTTCATACTGCAAATAGGCGCGCGGTTTTTATTCAATCAACCCTTGCCTTGGACCGATGAAC
>CANGCZ010000228.1 GCA_947452325.1 Comamonadaceae bacterium
AACAAGCGCTCCAAGTTGTGTGGCACGCTGTTGTAGATTTGTGTTTCTATGTTCCTGTCAAAACTCAATACGCGCTGCACACCTTGTTCTGTGTGTTCCTCGTGAGTGCCGTGAACCACATAGTCGTTCAATACTTGAGGATCCCATTTGGCGAATATTTTTTTAGAAGCGAAATGCGCATGCACTTCCTCCAATGATTGCCACGCATTTCTTCTCTTGCTGCTGATGGCGCCCGGTGAAAATTTTTTATTCAATGAAAGTGTTTTAGACAGCTGCAGCACTTTGGCCTGCAAGCCGCCGACTGCCGGGGCATCCACCATCACCACTGCATCGGCCAATGCCGGGTATTGCGCAGCCAGCATCAGACTGAGCATGCCACCCAACGAATGGCCTACGAACACCACGGGACCCGGGTGTTCCTCTATCAAGGGCTTGGCGAATGCATGAACTTCTTCCACCAGATGCGGCCAGTTGCTTGTGACCGGATATTTCGGGTTATGGCCTATTTTTTCCAGCGCTTCAACCTTCATACCTCGTTGACGCAATGCATTCAACATCACGCTATAAGTGCTGGCGGGAAAACTGTTGCCATGAAAAAAAAGCACCATTGGTTGACCAGCAGGTGTATCAGGATAAAGAGTCATTGAATCAATCAAGTAATTTTTTGAGCGCGTACAAAGCATCCAAGGCTTCACGCGGACTGAGTGCATCGGGATTGATCTGAGCCAGTTTGGCTTGCAAAGGAGACGGGCCGGTGTCTATGGCTTCAGGTGGTTCGGCAAACAAATCCACTTGCGCTCGCGTATTTTGTGCATCTGTTTCGAGAGCGGCCAGCGCGTGTTTGGCGTGGTTCAACACACTTGACGGCATGCCTGCCAACCGCGCGACTTGTATGCCGTAGCTGCGGCTCGCCGGGCCAGGTTGAATCTCGTGCAAAAACACAATGTCGTTTCCGCTCTCAGCGGCACTGACATGCACATTGACTGCAGATCGATGCGTTGCCGCAAACTCGGTCAATTCAAAATAATGCGTGGCAAACAAACTGTAGGACTGTGATTTGTCGTGCAAGTAAGTGGCAATGCCACTGGCCAGTGCGAGCCCATCGAAGGTGGAAGTGCCGCGCCCGATTTCGTCCATCAATACAAGGCTATTCGGTGTGGCGGCATGCAAAATCTGCGCGCCTTCCGTCATCTCCAGCATGAAAGTCGATTGCGCGTTCGCCAAATCGTCAGCCGCGCCTATGCGTGTGTGAATCGCATCAATTGGTCCGATGCGACATGCGTCAGCAGGCACATGACTGCCTATGCTGGCGAGTAAAACTATCAAAGCTACTTGGCGCATATAGGTGGACTTACCGCCCATGTTGGGCCCTGTGATGATTTGCATGCGCTGCGTCGGCCCGAGTTGCGTGTCGTTGGCGATGAAACTGCCACCGGTCTCGGCCAGGCGCGCTTCGACGACAGGGTGCCTGCCCCGTGTGATGCTGATGCCTGGCGTGTTCACCAGCTCGGGGGCGCACCAATTCAGCGTCAACGACCGTTCACTCAAACACGCCAGCACATCCAATGTAGCTAACGCCCAAGCCACTTGCGAGAGCGCGGGTACAAACTGTTGCAATTCATCGAGCAGTTGTTCGAAGAGAAATTTTTCACGCGACAGCGCGCGTTCCTGGGCTGACAAAGCTTTGTCTTCAAAGGCTTTGAGCTCCGGCGTGATGAAGCGCTCTGCGTTTTTTAAAGTTTGTCGTCTGCGGTAATCATCGGGTACGCGTTCAAGCTGTCCTTGGCTGACCTCAATGTAAAAACCGTGCACCCGGTTGAACTGCACTTTCAAGTTGTGAATGCCTGTGCGCTCGCGTTCGCGCACTTCGAGTTCCAGCAAAAAGCTGTCGCCATGGTTTTGAATATTGCGCAGCTCATCGAGTTCGGCGTCAAAACCGTGGTTGATGACGCCGCCGTCGCGCACCAGCGCTGCCGGTTCAGGCAGCAAGGCCGCTTGCAGCAAAGCCGCGCATTCAGGCGGCGACAACAGCGATTTGCAAAGGGTTTGCAGCCAAGGTGTGTCCGCGCAAGAGGACAACATCGCAGGTAACTGCGCTGCACGTTGCAGCGCCAAACCGAGAGCCACCAATTCGCGTGGCCGTACTTGGCGCAATGCGATGCGTGCACTGATGCGTTGCACATCGCCCAGGCCTTTCAAGGCCGTGCGCAAATCGCGCCACACGCCTGCGCCGTGCTCGCCTTGTAAAGCAGCGATGGCGTCCAACCGTTGCTGTGCCAATGCGCGTTCACGTGGTGGTTCAAGCAACCAACGCTTCAAGGTTCGGCTGCCCATGCCGGTCATGCAGGTGTCCATCAATGAGAACAAAGTCGGGCTGTCTTCACCGCGCAGTGTTTGCGTCAACTCCAAGTTGCGACGCGTGGTAGCGGGTAAGTCAATACGCTCTTCGTTGCGCTCAACCCGCAGTTTTTGTACATGCGTGAGGCTGCGTCCTTGCGTGTGTTCCGCATAAGCCAGCAAGGCAGAGGCAGCTGCGTGCGCTTGCACCAGGTCTTGCGCCTGCCAGGCTTCCAAGGATGCGACGTGCAATTGCTCGAGCAGCTTGCGTTGCCCCAAGCTACTGTCAAACGCCCACGCAGGCCGCTCGGATTTCACGCTAACACCGGACAGCAAAGGCAGTAAATGCGCAGGCAGTTCGCTGCTGAAAATCACTTCGCTGGGAGCGATACGCGCGATCCATGCAGGCAATTGATCGGCAGAACATTCGGCCAAGCGCAACTCACCTTCGGTCACACTCAACCAAGCCAATCCGCATCCAGCGGCTTTTCCTGCGCGTTCACCGGCGTGTACCGCCAGCACATAAGCCTCTGTTTTGTCGTTCAACAATTCGGCGTCGGTCAATGTGCCGGGTGTGACCACGCGCACCACTTTGCGTTCGACCGGTCCTTTGCCACCGACTTCACCGACCTGTTCGCAAATAGCGACCGACTCACCGAGTTTGATCAAGCGCGACAAATAACTGTCTACCGAATGAAAAGGCACACCTGCCATCACCACCGGTTTGCCTGCAGACTGGCCACGTTGCGTCAAAGTGATGTCAAGCAGATGCGCGGCTTTTTCCGCGTCTTCAAAAAAC
>CANGCZ010000229.1 GCA_947452325.1 Comamonadaceae bacterium
ATTTTTTGCGATACCAGCTCTGATCGCAATTCGCAAAACTGCAACTTCAAAATGTATATTTGCAAGCAAAACTCACCTGCTCACCAATACAAAGCTTTGCTAACCCGGTATTGATGCAAAGAAATATGACAAGCCGCTTTTCATCAACTGCGGCACAGGCTTCAAGCAATAAAGGGGTTGATCAATGCAATACCCGTGGTTTCAAAATCCGCCATATTGCGCGTGACCAGAGTCATTCGGTGCTGCAAGGCGGTAGCAGCGATCATGGTGTCGCGCTCGGGCTTGGGGTCTGGGAAATGCATACCGGCGCACAAGGCAGCGGTGTCTTCTGTGAAAGGCAGTATGCGATCTGCAAACGCAAACTTCACGCGGTCCAACCAATCGCGCAAAGCACTGCCTTGCGGTGGCAGTTTTCTCTCTAACGCTTGAACGCCTTTTTCCAATTCGAGCACAGTGATGGCCGACAAGTACAAACGGTTCATTTCTTTATCGGCTGCCCAGGCGCGCACCGCTTGCGATTGCTGGGGTTTGCCGTGACGCAGTTCTGAAATGACGTTGGTGTCCAGCAGATACACGGTGCATCAACCCAAGTCTGCATCAGGTGTGCGAATGTCAACACGCGTTGGCTCAAAGTGCAAACCCTCGCTGCCTTGGATGGCGTCCATGCAGGTCAGCAATGTCACGTCCTGCTTTCCGCACAACTGGTAATAGTCACGGATATTGAGCAAAGCGTAAGACGGTTTGCCCCGGTCGGTGATGATGACCGGGCTACGCTCGGCGGCGCGTTTGGCCGCACTGACGTCCCGGGTGAATTCGCGGCTGGAATAGGTATTCAGGCTCATGGTGGGTCTCCTGAAGTAGCAATGTTTGTATGTTATGACATTTTAAAATCAAGCGCAAGACGCTTTCCTCAGGTTACCTGGTGCGGTTGCTAAATAGGTATGCCATGTCAGCCCGCCTAAAATCTCACATTCACATCGCCACTGCCCGATAACCACGGGCCCCGCACATGATCCGCTTATCCGAACTCAAGCTGCCTTTATCGGCCTTGCCATTGCATCTGCCCCGCGCCGCAGACGCCCCCGCCGAAACCGAGGCCGACCGTCATCTGCCGCCGCATCCGGATGCAGTGTTACTTGAACTGGCCGCACAGGCTTTGGGCATTGCCCCCCAAGACATCGCAAAGCTCTCGGTGTTCAAACGCAGTTTCGATGCACGCAAACAAAACCTGCTGGTGGTCTACATCGTCGATATCTCGCTGCACAACGCAGCGCAAGAAAAGCAACTGTTGCTGCAACACTCGCCAGACCCGCACATACAAGCCACACCCGACATGGTGTGGCGTGCACCTGTGCAAGCACCCGCTGATTGGAGTCCCGGCGATGGACAGCGTCCAGTGGTGGTCGGCTTCGGGCCTTGCGGCATATTTGCCGCATTGGTGCTGGCGCAAATGGGGCTCAAACCTATCGTCATCGAACGCGGCCCCCCGGTGCGCCAACGCACCAAAGACACCTGGGGCTTGTGGCGCAAGTCTGTGCTCAAACCCGAGAGCAATGTGCAATTCGGCGAAGGTGGCGCTGGTACTTTTTCCGACGGCAAGCTCTACAGCCAAATCAAAGACCCGCGCCATCTGGGTCGCAAGGTGATGCAAGAGTTTGTGAATTTCGGCGCACCCGAAGAAATTTTGTGGGCGGCGCATCCGCACATAGGCACGTTCAAACTGGTCAAGGTGGTTGAAGGTTTGCGTGAGCACATCATTCGCTTGGGCGGTGAGGTGCGGTTCAACCAGCGCGTGGTTGATATTTCGCATGAACAGCAAGGCGCACAAAAGCAAATACAAGCGCTGCACATACTGCAACAAGACAGCGGCGAGCGTTACACCTTGCACGCGCAACACGTGGTCATGGCTCTGGGACACAGCGCGCGCGACAGCTTCACCATGTTGCACAGACACGGTGTGGCCATGGTGGCCAAAGCGTTTTCTATCGGGGTGCGCATCGAACACCCGCAAGGTTTGATTGACAAAGCACGCTGGGGCATGCACGCCGGTCACCCCATGCTGGGCGCAGCTGATTACAAACTGGTGCACCACGCGGCCAACGGGCGCGCAGTCTACAGCTTTTGCATGTGCCCGGGCGGTACCGTGGTCGCGGCCACCAGCGAAGCTGGACGCGTGGTCACCAACGGCATGAGCCAGTATTCACGTAACGAACGCAACGCGAACGCCGGCATCGTCGTTGGCATCGACCCCGGCGATTACCCGACTGATGCGGCATTGATTGAAGACACCTTGGGGCAGGAAATCGGCAACGCCGTGCGCTTGGACACCCGCGACACCGCCGACGGTTTTCATCCGCTGGCCGGCATGGTGTTGCAGCGCCAGCTTGAATCTGCGGCTTATGCGGCAGGTGGCAGCAATTACAAAGCGCCTGCACAACTCGTGGGCGATTTGCTGGCAGGCAAAGCGTCTGCGGCTTTGGGTGATGTCGAGCCGTCCTACAAACCCGGCGTGCACATGACGGATTTAAACAAAGTCCTGCCCTCGTACGCCATCACCGCCATGCGCGAAGCCTTGCCCGTGTTCGGTCGCAAGATCAAAGGCTTTGATTTGCCGGATGCGGTGCTCACCGGGGTAGAGACCCGAACTTCATCGCCGTTGCGCATAGAGCGCGATGCCGGATTGCAAAGCCCGAATATGCGCGGCCTCTACCCGGGCGGAGAGGGCGCAGGCTATGCAGGCGGCATATTGTCAGCAGCAGTTGATGGCATCAAACTCGGCGAAGCGCTGGCATTGCAACTGTTGCAAAATCCCTCACACTGAACTAGGAGAACTTCAATGAAAACCAACAACATTCTGGAGACCATCGGTCACACACCGCATATCCGCATCAACCGTTTGTTCGGTGCGAATCACAACGTGTGGATCAAGTCAGAGCGCAGTAACCCGGGCGGTTCTATCAAAGACCGCATCGCTTTGTCCATGATCGAAGACGCCGAGAAATCCGGCGTATTGAAACCGGGTGGCACCATCATCGAACCGACCTCGGGCAACACCGGTGTCGGGCTTGCCATGGTGGCAGCGGTCAAAGGCTACAAGCTTGTTTTGGTG
>CANGCZ010000230.1 GCA_947452325.1 Comamonadaceae bacterium
ACGCGTGGCGGACGACACCACGTTTTACGCGCTGCCCGAAGGCTCGCGCGGCATATTTGTCGGCGGCGGCGGCGCGGTGCGCATTCCCAAACTCATAGGCGTGGCGCGCATGACCGACATGATGATGACCGGTCGCGTCTACAACGCGGTCGATGGTGAACGACTGGGCTTTGCGCAATACCTGGTGAGCGCTGGCACTGCTTTTGACAAAGCCATGGAACTGGCGGCACATATCGCAGGCAATGCGCCTTTGACCAATTACGCGCTGATGCACGCCCTGCCGCGCATCGCCGAACAAGCCGCAGACCATGGCTTTGTCACCGAATCACTGATGTCGTCCATCACCCAGGCCGCACCCGAGGCCAAAGCACGTGTCGATGCGTTTTTAAAAGGCCGCGCTGCCAAGGTTGAGAAAAAAACATGAGCGCACCCAAGTACCGCGCCATGCGCTACGGCATCACCAGTGTGCAGGTGCAAACCCGCGACAACGGTGTGCAATACGTACTGGCCGATGTCCCACTGGGTGACTACCCTAGGCGCATGACCGACAAGTTGCTGCACTGGGCGCGCGTCACGCCAGAACGAACCTATGTGGCCAGACGCAAACGCCTGCGCGACGGCAGTACCGGCGACTGGGAACACCTGACATATGCGCAGGCGCTGACTGCGGCACGGCGCATCGGTCAGGCCCTGCTTGACCGGGGTTTGAGTGTGGACAAACCGGTACTCATACTCAGCGAAAATAGCCTGGAACACGCCATGATGGCGCTGGCTTGCATGATGGTCGGCGTGGCGCATTGCCCGGTGTCGCCCGCGTATTCCACCGTCAGCAAAGACTACGACAAACTCAAACACATCATCCGCACATTGACACCTGGCATGGTGATGGCGGTGGACGCGGACCGCTATGGCGCGGCCATGAAAGCCTGTGTACCGGAAGATGTAGAAATCTTGCTGGGCAACGGCCATATAGAGGGCAGAACCCACACACGGTTTGCCGATTTGTTGGAGACCACTGACACACCTGCGGTAGACGCCGCCTTGCAGGCCACCGGACCGGACACGGTAGTGAAATTTTTATTCACCTCGGGCTCGACAAATATGCCCAAAGGCGTGGTCAACACGCACGGCATGTGGTGCGCCAACCAGCAGCAGATGTTGCAGTCCATGCCTGTGCTGGCCGAGTCGCCGCCGGTGCTGGTCGACTGGCTGCCGTGGAACCACACTTTCGGCGGTAACCACAACGTCGGGCTCACGCTCTACCACGGTGGTTCTATTTACATCGACGACGGTAAACCGGTACCCGCGCTGATGCACGAAACCTTGCGCAATCTGCGCGAAGTCGCGCCCACCATTTATTTCAATGTGCCCACTGGCCTGGAAGCCATCGCCAACGCCATGCACACAGACGATGTGCTGCGCCGCAACCTGCTGAGCAAAGTGCGCATGTTTTTTTACTCGGGCGCGGCCTTGGCGCAACCGATTTGGGACAGCTTGCACGCATCACAAGAACGCGAAGTCGGCGAGCGCATTGTCATGGGCACAGGCCTTGGCATGACCGAGACCGGACCCTTCGGCATTTTTGTGCCGCGCCCCGAAGTCGAGTCAGGCGACCTGGGTTTGCCGGGCGCAGGTTTGCAGTTGAAACTGGTGCCGGTCGGCGACAAGGTCGAGGTGAGATACAAAGGCCCGAATGTCACGCCGGGCTACTGGCGCGCTCCAGAAGCCAACGCAGATAGTTTTGACGAAGAAGGTTTTTTGAAAAGCGGCGACGCGGTGGTGTGGCGCGACCCTAAGCAGCCGAATTTGGGTTTGCGCTTCAATGGCCGCATCGCCGAAGACTTCAAACTCGCCACCGGCACGTTTGTCAGCGTCGGTCCCTTGCGCGGGCGCATCATTGCCAGCGGCGCGCCTTATGTGCAAGATGCGGTCATCACCGGTTTGAACATGAAAGAAGTTGGCGCCATGTTGTTCACCACGCCGCGTGTGAGAGAGCTTTGCGATTTGCCTGCAAGCGCCACGCTGAGTGAGGTGTTGCAACACCCCAAAGTCATAGCGTATTTCCAGCAACTGCTGAATACCTTGGCCGCGCAGGCCACCGGCAGCGCCAACCGCGTTGCGCGCATGGTGTTGCTAAGTGAACCGCCATCCATAGACAAAGGCGAAGTCACCGACAAAGGCTCTATCAACCAACGTGCGGTGCTGAAACACCGCGACGCACTGGTGCAAGCTTTGCATGATGGCAGCGTGACGGGCATATTGACGCCAACTGCTTCCTCAAGCCTGCTTAGATAATCTGCATACAAACACACTTTTGCAAAACCCACCATGACAATAACGCCTTTGGACAATTCTGTATCTCGCCGCCAGGCTTTACACACCTTGGCGCTGCCTGCGACCACGGCCGCCCTGTCCCCGTGGTCCGCGCTGGCGCAAACCAGTACGCTGCCGCTGGAACAGGTGAAATTCATTTGCGGTTTTCCGGCCGGGGGCACGGCTGATATCAATTGCCGGCGCATAGGCGACAAAATCACCGGCAGCAACTATTCGCGCAACGGCGCCATCGTAGAAAACAAAACTGGCGCGGGCGGGCGCATCGCGGTGGACACCGTGAAAGCCGCCACCCCTGAAGGCAGCAGCCTCTTGTTGACGCCGTATTCCATGATGGTGATTTACCCCCACACCTACCGCACGCTCAGCTACGACCCGTTCAAAGACTTTGTGCCCGTGGCCATGGCTTCGGTGCTGGCCTTTGGGCTGGCTGTCGGTCCCATGGTGCCGGCCACAGTCAAAACCGTGAAAGACTTTGTCGCCTGGTGCAAAGCCAACCCCGATCGTGCCAACTACGCCTCACCTGCCGCCGGATCGTCACCGCATTTTCTGGGCGCGCAACTCAGCCTGAACACCGGCGTCGCCATGCAACACGTGCCCTACCGTGGCTCGGTGCCCGGTATTGCAGACGTCATAGGCGGGCAAATCGCTGCCATGTTCACACCACATGGCGACTTTCTGGCCAATTACCGCGCCGGTAAATTGCGCATCCTGGCCGTCTCGGGCAAAGCGCGTTCGGTGTTCACGCCGGAAATACCTACGTTCACCGAGCAAGGCT
>CANGCZ010000231.1 GCA_947452325.1 Comamonadaceae bacterium
CTTTTAATCCGTTGGTCACAAGTTCGAATCTTGTACGTCCTACCACCCCATTCAAAAAAACCAGTTCAAACAGAACTGGTTTTTTTTTAGCTTGCCGCAGTCGCGCTTTCCAAATGGCCGGTCAATTCCAACCATCTGCCTTCTAGCGTAGGCAATTCTTCATCTATTTGTTTTAAAAGTTTGCCTTTTTCCGCCAATTCAACGGTCGGCAGATTATTGGCCATCAACACGTGCAATTCATTGCGCTGTGTTTCCAGCGTTTGCATTTTGGCTTCTATTTGCGCCAATTCTTTTTGCATGTTTTTAAGCGATGGCAGCACGGGCTTGGGAATGGCCGCTTTCACCGGGGCAGCGGTAATCGTCGTCGCACCTGCTGACGCAATGGCTTTCAAACGTTTGGCTTCATCCAATAAAAACTTTTGATAGTCGTCCAGATCGCCTTCAAAAGGCTCAATCCCACCGCGCGTGACCAGCCAGAATTCATCACAGACAGCGCGCAACAAAGCGCGGTCGTGGCTCACCAGCATCACCGTGCCTTCGAATTCATTCAAGGCTACCGACAATGCCTCGCGAGTGGCCAAATCCAAGTGGTTGGTAGGTTCGTCCAACAGCAACAGGTTAGGCCGTTGCCAGACCAACATACACAACACCAAGCGCGCTTTCTCGCCGCCGCTCATGCTGCCTACGCTTTGCTTGACCATATCCCCACTGAAATTGAATTGCCCCAAAAAGCTGCGCAAATCCTGCTCGCGAGTTGCCTGACCTGACAACAAACTTTGTTGAGTCAGTCGTTTAGCCAACGCAATCATGTGGTCAAGCGGGTTGTCTGCGGGTTGCAGCACATCCAATTCCTGCTGGGCGAAATAACCAATGTTCAATCCCTTACCCTCGGTGATGTCACCGGCCACGGCATTTAGGCTGCGCGCAATCGTTTTAACCACCGTCGATTTGCCTTGTCCGTTCGCACCCAAGATGCCTATGCGCTGACCGGCAAGCACCGAGCGACTGACGTTTTTCACAATCACCGCCGGCGGTTCTTGTTCGCCATCAGGTGAGGGATAGCCGAAGCTGACTCCTTGCATGGACAACATGGGGTTGGGCAAATGCGCAGGCGGTTTGAATTCGAACTGGAAATCCGCTTCACTCAGCAGCGGCGCGATTTTTTCCATGCGTTCCAGCGCTTTCACACGGCTTTGTGCCTGCTTGGCTTTGCTGGCCTTGGCCTTGAATCTTGCAATGAATTTTTGCAAATGGGCGATTTTGTCCTGCTGTTTGGCAAATGCGTTTTGTTGCAGGTTCATTTGCTCGGCGCGCATGTCTTCAAACTTGCTGTAGTTGCCGCCATAGCGCATCAGCTTGGCCGTGTCTATGTGCAAAGTGACGTTGGTGACCGCGTCCAGAAACTCTCTGTCGTGGCTGATGACCAGCAAGGTACCCTCATAGCGTTTTAGCCAGCTCTCCAACCAGACCAGCGCATCAAGGTCTAAGTGGTTGGTCGGTTCGTCCAATAACAACAAATCCGAGGGGCTCATCAGCGCTCGCGCCAGTTGCAAACGCATACGCCAGCCGCCGGAAAAACTGTTGACCGGGTTGTCCAATTCAGTGGTTTTAAAGCCCAGACCCAAAATCAAAGACTGAGCCCGTGAAGGCGCATCATGCTCACCTGCGTCTGACAATGCCATGTAGGCGTTTGCCATGCGTTCGCCGTCGTCAGTGGCCTCTGCAGCCGTGACTTCTTCGCGCGCCGCCAGCAAGGCGGTATCCCCATCGATCACAAACTCTGTGGCGCTTTGTGATGTTTCGGGCATGTCTTGGGCCACTTGGCCCATGCGCCATTGCGTGGGAATATGAAACTCGCCCGAGTCTTCTTGCAAGCTGCGGTTAAGCAAAGCAAACAAACTGGATTTACCCGCACCGTTGCGACCGACAAGTCCCACTTTTTCACCGGGGTTCAAGGTGACAGAAGCCTGATCAAGCAGTAATTTGGTACCGCGTCGCAGCGAAATATTTTTTAAGGTAATCATGAAAGCAATGCCTGTTTGGTGATCAACAGCACTTGCTCGTCGCCGGCACTGGTAGAGAGGTAAGTCACCTCAAGTGAGGGAAAGGCTGTGCAAAAGTGTTCGATTTCATGCCCGATTTCCAACACCAAGATGCCGTCATCCGTCATGAACGCAGGTGCATGCTGAAGTAAGCCACGAATGAAATCCATGCCATCCTTGCCACCAGAAAGAGCCAGTTCAGGTTCATGAAGAAATTCGGCAGGCAGGGCGGACATGCTTTGTGCATTCACATAGGGCGGGTTGCACACGATCAGGTCGTACTTGCCGTCAGCGTGCAAAAAGCCATCTGACCATTTCGCGAAAACCCTGTCTTGCAAACCGTGACGCTCAATGTTGATCTGAGCCACTGCCAAAGCGTCGGCTGAAATATCCAGCGCATCTACATGCCACTGGGGATAAGCCAATGCGAGCAATACCGCCAGACTGCCACCGCCGGTACACAAGTCCAGTGCGTGCGTGCTGTCGGGGTTCAACCAAGGGTCTATGCTGCCGTGCGCGATCACTTCAGCAATCAGGCTGCGTGGAATCAAACAGCGTTCATCGACATGAAACGAAATACCCTGCAGCCAGGCCTCACCGGTCAAGTAGGCCAAGGGCTGGCGAGATTCGATGCGCTTTGCCAGTAAGTCGAGCGCGGCTTGCTTGTCCTGGCCGCTGACCTGGAAGGTCAGGGTATCGGTATCTGTGTCTAAAGGCCATTTCAAGGCCCACAACACCAGCCAGGCGGCTTCGTCGTTTGCGCTCAGCGTACCTTGTCCGAAGGCCACACCGGCTTGTGTCAGCGCTTGACTGCAATGGCGAATCAACTCAGCAGGTGTCATGCACCTGCCGTTGTAAGTGTGAGGTGTTGTAGTCTGGTCAGCACGCCGAGGTAAATATTTTTCAAGACATCAATATCGCCTAAACGCACAAATTCATCGATCTGGTGGATGCTGTCATTCGGCGGACCAAACTCAATGACCTGCGGGCAGATTTGTGCGATGAATCGTGCATCGCTGGTGCCATCGGTGGTGGAGAGTTC
>CANGCZ010000232.1 GCA_947452325.1 Comamonadaceae bacterium
CAACTCCCTTTGACAGCGCACTGCCTCTGGCTGATCACTGCGCCAATGCATAGCCCCGCAATGCGGTGAATCCAGCATGCGAATGCCGCGTTCTTCATAGCGTTGCACCACCACGTGCGCGGGGTGGCCGTAGCGGTTGCGGTAACCGTGTTGCAGCAGCGCCCAACGCGGTTGCACCGCGTCTATAAAACCTTGTGTAGAAGACGTTTTGCTGCCGTGGTGCGGCACCAGCAAGACATCGGCTTTCAACGCATCACCCATTCTTTGCACCAGCGCCTGTTCCTGCATGGCTTCTATGTCTGCAGTCAGCAAAACGGTTTGCGCTTGCGCGCGTATGCGCAGCACACAACTGCGTGCATTAGGGCTCAAGATTTTGTCGTAGTCCCTAGCCAGCGGATGAATGAAGTCAAACTGCACGCCGTCCCATTCCCAAGCTTGACCGGCCTCACAACGCTGCAAGGGCAAGCGCTGCGACAACCAATGTGTGTCTGTGATGGAGGACCAAAACTGTGTTTGTTTTTGCTGTTTGTACACGGACAAAGCGCCACCGGTGTGGTCGCTGTCCTGGTGGCTGAGTACCAGTGCGTCTATGTGTTCATCCATGGTTTGCAGCAGCGGCAACAGCACGCGCTGACCGGCATCGCTGTCCACGCCAAAGCGCGGACCGGTGTCAAACAACAAGCTGTGTTGAGTGGTAAGCACCAAAACCGCATTACCCTGCCCTATGTCGGCAAACAAGAGTTGCGCCACGCCTGGCGGCGGTCGCTCTGCTTGCCAAAAAAACACAGGCATCACCAAGCTAGCACCTGCCATGCGCCACCACACCTTCTTTTGACCGATGAACACCGCGCCACCTGCCATGCCTATGAGCGCCAACCACCACGGCGGCGCAGCGGTTTGCCACACGGCCCAAGGCCATGATTGCAATGGCTCTAGCACCGCCATCAAGCATTGCAAACTCACGCTGCACAACTGCCACAGCGGCGACCAAATCACACCGCCAAAAGCCAGCGGCGTCACCACAAACGTGACCCAGGGTATAGCGAACACATTGACCAGCAAGCCGACGATGCTCACCTGTTGAAACAGCAGCAAGGTGAGCGGCGCCAGCCCCAGCGTGATGAAGCCTTGTTCGCGCAGCAAATGTTGCAATGCATGGAACAGCTTTGTCCAGCATGGCTTTGCCACTGTTTCAGATGGGCTTGCTGGCGGCTGCAAAGCAGGCGCAGAAGAAGGCATGAGAAACAACATGCCCACGGCAACAAAGCTCAGCCAGAACCCGGCTTGCAACAAAGCCCAGGGGTCCCACACGCACACCACCACAGCGGCCAGCAACCACTGTTCGAGCAAGGGCCAGCGCAATGCATTCCCGCGCAACCAGCAAGCCACCATCAACATGATGACGGTACGCTGCGCCGGCACACCCCAACCGCTGAACAAGGCATACACGAGCGCAAACAAGACGCCACCCCCTAACGCGGCCAGCGGCGCGGGATACACCAAGCACCACGACCTGCCCCAGACATCGCTGTAACGCCAGAGGCGCAACACCAGCCAACGCGCCACCCAGGCCCACAAGGTGATGTGCAAGCCCGAAATACTCATCAAATGCGCAATGCCGGTGATGCGAAACACGTCCCAGTCGCGCTGGCTGATGGCAGCCTGATCACCTAGCAGCAATGCTGCGGTTTGTCCGCTGAAACGCGGCTCTTTCAAGGTTTGAAGTATCAAACTGCGTGTGTGCTGCCGCCATTGCTCGACGGGAAATTGCCAAGTGCTTTGCACGCGTTTCAAACTTCGCGCAGCAGCACTTTCGCGCACATTTGCCGTGGCATGCACGCCTTGTTCCCACAACCACAACTCTGCATCAAAGCCGCCCGGGTTGACCAGACCGTGCGGGCGTTTCAAGCGCAGCGGCAACTGCCAGCGATCGCCTGCTTGGATATCGGGTAACGCGAGTGGTTCGCCGTCGTGGTTGCTGCTGTACCAGCCAATGCTCAGCTGCCCGGGGATTTGAATGCCGGCTTGGTCTGCGCTGCGCTTGGCCTGCTCCACTTGAAACCCGAAGCGCACCCCGTCGCTGTGCCATTGGGGCATGGTGGACACCACTCCGGTGACTTGCAAGTCCACACCTTCTAGCGCCAGGTCCAACGCATCCTGTGCAAACCACCAGGCACGCGCGCCGGTGAACGCAAACGCTAACGCACTGCCTAAACACAAGGCCGCACAAAAGCGCCAAAGCGCGAAGGTGTGAGGCCGGGCAGAAGAAGTAAAACGCGCTACACCACTGAAAAGCAAATACAGCAGCCCGCCCACACAAGCCGTCAGCGCATAAGCGGATACAGACCAAAGTGCAGGCTGGAACAATTGAACTGCGGTACCGGCCAACCAGGCCAGCAACCACGGCGCAGGGCCGCTGATGTGGAGCAACAGTGTCCTTTCATGCCGGACGACACAAGGTCAGGCAAATGGAAACTGTAGTCAGGAAGAAGCAGCGTCGGCGCTAGTGCAAATCTGTTTTTTCAGCATAGCCAGGTAGGAGCCCGGGCGAATGGCAGCGTCGCGTGGACGCCAATCGGCGGCTTCGTAAAAAGCCACTTCGCGGCCTTTACCGTCGAGCTTGGCGTAATAGCTTTCCGACAATTTAATAAAAGAATCGGTTTTGCAATTGATACGCCAGCGCGCCATGGACGACTGGTATTCCTCGCCGTTGGGGGCTTTGACACCTTTGGCCGGATTGTTGGTCATGGTCCAGGCGATGCGGCTGACGTGCACGGCGCGCACCGAGTCTTTGTCCCAGACGTAAGTGATTTCCTCGTCTTTCATCAATTCAGCCCATTCGGCTCGAGCCGCACCGGTACCGGCCAGCAGGCACAGGCTGAACAACACAAAGCGAAACATCACAGAAATAGCGGACATGTAAAAGGAATCGGCAGCAATCAGCGCAACTTGATACGCCTCAGACGCTTATTCGGCGGCAGTCAGCAAGCGACTTTCCGGAGTTGTAAGCAACAACTTTTGACCGGCAGCAGCGGTGGCCGGGCCAGGCGCTGCATGCGGATCTTTTCCG
>CANGCZ010000233.1 GCA_947452325.1 Comamonadaceae bacterium
CGTTGCGGCTGCCCCTGGCCATGAATGCCGATGGTAAAGCCGCAGGATAATTAAACAATCCCAATTTTCAGGCCAAGCCCATGTCTGCTGTCATTGCCATTTGTATAGGAGCCTGTGCCGGTGCGTTGGCGCGCTGGCAACTCGGCGTGCACTTCAACCAGAACACCGCCTTGCCTTGGGGAACTTTGTATGCCAACTTGATCGGCGGCTACCTCATCGGTGTGTGCGTGGCCGTTTTCAATAACCTCCCCGAGCTCGACCCCATGTGGCGGCTGCTCTTGGTCACCGGGTTTCTGGGAGCACTCACCACGTTCTCTTCATTCAGTAGCGAGGTCGTACAAATGCTGCTCGGCTCGCGCTTTGGTCTGGCATTGCTGACGGCTGGCTTGCATTTGTTTGGCTCTTTGCTGTGTACCCTGGCCGGCATCAAAACCATAGGGTTATTCTGGGCGCGGTAAGCCGGTTGTCAGCGCCATACCTGACATTGCGGCTTGAATGAACAGCCACACCCTCTCCGTCAATCGCCTCAACCAGATTGAGCAAGCCCGCCTCCTGATGATGAGCGAAGGCGCTTGCGCGTCACCCTGGCTGTCCGACTGGATCAGCCAAAGCTGGCAGCGCTGTCTGCAACAAGGCATGCAACCGCATTACGAAGTTGGCTTTGCCCCTTTGTCTCAAGCGCAGATCAACCGCACCTTGGAACGCAACCACGACTTTGTCCAAGCCGCCCGCCCGGAGCTTGAACGGCTCGGACGTGCCATCGCTGGCACTTCTTTTTTTGCACTGATCACCGATGCCAACGGCGTGGTCGTCGATGTCAGCGGCGGTATCGACAGGCAGGACAAACGCATAGATGCGATCGCTCGCATCGGTATCGATTTGAGCGAACAAGCTGTGGGTACCACCGCCATCAGCGCAGCGTTGACTACCCAAAAACCGGTGTGGTTGCATCGCGGCGAACATTTTTTCAACGACACCTCTGTGTACAGTTGCGCCGGGGCGCCACTGTGGAACGGTCAAGGCGAATGCATAGGCATGCTGGACCTGACCGGTGTCATGAGCCAGGAGCGACCCGAGTTGATGCATCTGGCCGCCTTATCGGCTTGCAGCATCAGCAATGCCTTGTTGCTACGTCAGCCTCACCATTTGTTGCTGCGCCTGAACTGGCCAGGTCGATTACTGGGGGATGACCACGACGGCTTGTTGCTACTGGACGAAGAAGGCCGGGTACTCGGGGCCAATCAACCGGCCCGCGCAATGCTGAACTTAGAAAAACAACCCCAGGCTCACGCCAGTGACTTGTTCGCCATTCCCATGGGCTTGTTGTTTGATGCAGCCCACGGTAGCGATCCCATGGAGGTTCCACTTTGGTCCGGCTTGCATTTGCATGTCAAAGCCTGCTTACAGCATGACTGCCACAAGGCGACACAACCGGCTACTACAGGTGCCCTGCACCAAATCCAGTCGGCTGTGATCAATAAAGCGATTGCCCACGCCAAAGGCAATGTGGCGCAGGCCGCTAAGGCCTTGGGCATCAGCCGCGCCACCCTTTACCGAAAATTGGCGCGCAAAACGAGTCACTAAGCTTACTCAGAACTGTCTTGCTGGCGCATAGAATGCGCGCTTGCCTATTCTCCGGAGCCTGACATGCAGGGATTGCTTAAATTTTCAAGCGGTGTTGACCGCTTCAACACCTGGATCAACAAATACGTGATCTGGTTGATTTTGGGCGCTACCCTGATCAGCGCCATCAATGCCTTGGTACGCAAAATCTTCAACAACAGCTCGAACGCTTTTCTTGAAGTCCAGTGGTATTTGTTTGCCGCGTCTTTTTTGCTGGCGTCGTGCTATACCTTGTTGCAAAACGAACACGTCAAAATTGACGTGATTTATTCTCGCTTTGACCGAATGACGCAAACCAAAATCGATATTTTCGGTTTTGCATTTTTCATGCTGCCCATGTGCACTGCGGTGATGTGGTTCGGTGTCCCTTTCTTTTGGAAAGGCCTGATCACCAGCGAAATGTCCTCTAATGCAGGTGGTTTGATCCGCTGGCCGGTGTACGCCATGATTCCGCTGGGCTTCGGACTGCTGTGGTTACAAGGCGCGTCTGAACTGATCAAACGCATTGCATTTCTAAAAGGCCTGATCGCCGACCCGACCCTCAAGGCCGGTGAAAAATCCGCTGAAGAAGAGCTTGCCGAAGAAATCCGCAAACTCGCTGAAGCCAAAGCCCAACAATCCAAAGCCTGAGCCGGGAACACACCATGGAATTTTTCATTCACAACCTGGCCCCGATCATGTTTCTGGGTCTCATTATTTTTCTGCTGATGGGTTTTCCAGTTGCCTTCAGTCTGGGTGCCTGCGGCCTGTTTTTCGGCTTCATAGGTATCGAGCTCGGTGTGCTGCCCGAAGCACTGTTGCAAGCACTGCCGCTGCGCATCTTCGGCATCATGCAAAACGACACATTGCTGGCCATTCCGTTTTTCACCTTGATGGGCTTGATATTGGAGCGCTCCGGCATGGCCGAGGACTTGCTGGACACCATCGGACAGTTGTTCGGCCCGGTGCGCGGCGGTTTGGCATTTGCTGTGATTTTTGTGGGTGCCTTGCTGGCCGCGACCACCGGTGTGGTGGCTGCGTCTGTCATTTCTATGGGTTTGATTTCCTTGCCCATCATGTTGCGCTACGGTTACGACAGGCGCATTGCCTCGGGCGTGATTGCAGCCTCGGGCACGCTTGCTCAAATCATTCCGCCTTCGCTGGTGCTGATCATTCTGGCTGACCAATTAGGCCGTAGCGTCGGCGAAATGTACAAAGGTGCTTTCATTCCAGGCTTTGCGCTCACCGGTTTGTATGTTTCATTCATCATTGGCGTTGCCATCTTCCGCCCGCAATGGGTGCCTGCGCTGCCTTTGTCCGCCCGCACCATCCGCGAAGACAACGGCAAAAACGGCTTGCTCTCCTTGCTGTTTCTCACCATTTTGTGCACAGCGTCTGCGGTTTATCTGGCACACAGTTACCCGGTGCTCGTCGATTATTTCAAAGGCAGC
>CANGCZ010000234.1 GCA_947452325.1 Comamonadaceae bacterium
GGTCGCCAACCGCGAATACCAGGAACGGTCGCTGGCGCGCAGCGGCTTGCAGCGCATGTACATAGGCACCTTGACGCTGAGCCTGTTTCTGGCTGTGTTCGGTGCGGTGCTGCTGGCGGTTTTGCTGGGAAACCAACTCGCCCGTCCTTTGTTGCTGTTGGCTGAAGGTGTGCGTGATGTGGCGGCAGGTGATTTGCGCCCCAAACCATTTTTGCAAGGCAAAGACGAACTCGATGGTTTGACGCGGTCTTTTTCAGACATGACGGAGCAACTCTCAGACGCCCGCAATTCGGTGGAGCGCAGCATGGCGCAACTAGATCTGGCGCGTAGCCATTTGCAGACCATGTTGGACAACCTGACCGCAGGCGTGGTGCTGCTGGATCAACAAGGCCGGATCTTGTCCATCAACCCGGGCGCCACGCGCATTCTCAAGCAGGTCGCCGCCCCTGGCGTCGGCATGGCTTTGCAAAGCATTGCGGGGCTGGAAGGTTTTGCACAGCAAGTGACTGAGCAGTTCCGTGAATTGAGCAGCGAACACAGCGGCCGCAGCGACCATTGGGAACAATCTTTTGAGTTGCAAGCCTCGGCAAATGACGGCCCGGCGGATTTTGGGCAGCAAGCCCCGGGCCAAACCACTTTGGTGGCGCGCGGCGCGGTGTTGCCACAAGGTGACTGGTTGCTGGTGTTCGACGATATCTCCGACATTGTGTCTGCCCAGCGTTCACAAGCCTGGACCGAGGTGGCCAGACGGCTGGCGCATGAAATCAAAAATCCTCTGACACCTATACAGTTGTCGGCCGAACGATTGGCCATGAAGCTAGAGGGTAAATTGCAGCCTGTCGAGCAGGCACTGGTGACCAAGTCGGTGAAAACCATTGTGGAGCAAGTAGATGCATTACAGCGCTTGGTCAATGAGTTTCGTGATTTCGGTCGATTGCCGCCAGCCCGATTGCAATCGCTTGATTTGAATCTTTTGCTCAGCGAAATGATGCCGCTGTATGAAAACGATAATGCCCGAGTCCCGGTGCATTGGCAATTGCCAAGCGGCATACCGATGATTTCAGGTGACGCCGCACAGTTGCGTCAGGTCGTTCACAATCTGATTCAAAATGCGCAAGACGCTTGTCAGGTTGCAACTCAACCCTTGGTGCTTGTGTTGACAGAGTGGCGACCGCAATCTTCAAGAGTGCGCCTGAGCATAGAAGACAATGGGCCGGGGTTCAGCACTGCGGTGTTGCAACGCGCCTTTGAACCTTATGTCACAACCAAGCCCAGTGGCACCGGACTGGGATTGGCGGTGGTGAAAAAAATTGCCGATGAACACAATGCCCGTATCGAATTGAAAAACAAAATGCACGATGATCTGATCACAGGCGCCCAAGTGTCGTTATCATTTCGCGTGACAGCGCCTTCATCAACCTGAACTGACAAAACAACATGGCAACAATCTTAGTGGTCGACGATGAACTTGGCATCCGTGACCTGTTGTTTGAAATTCTCAATGACGAAGGCCACCAGGTCGAACTGGCCATGAACGCCGCCGAGGCGCGTGCCATCCGCGCCCAGTTACAGCCAGACCTGGTCTTGCTGGACATCTGGATGCCGGATACAGACGGCATCACTTTGCTCAAGGAATGGGCCGGTGCAGGTTTGCTTAATCTGCCGGTCATCATGATGAGCGGTCACGCCACCATAGACACGGCGGTTCAAGCCACTCGCATTGGCGCCATGGCGTTTCTGGAAAAACCGATCACCATGCAAAAGCTGCTCAAGGCGGTTGAGCAGGGGCTTAATCGCAAAGCTGGCACACCGGTTTCTATCCGCCCTGCACCAGCCCAGCAGCCCGTAGTCTCTGGCGATGCCGCTCTGGACAACACCAACAGCCCATCGCTGGTTTATCAACCGCAGGTTTTGCCGCAAAACATGCAGCCCTTGCAAACTTTTGATTTGAATAACCCGTTGCGTGAGGCCCGCGACAGTTTTGAAAAAGCGTATTTTGAATTTCACCTGGCGCAAGAAGGCGGCTCCATGACTCGCGTGGCCGAGAAAACCGGTTTGGAACGCACCCATTTGTACCGCAAGCTCAAGCAATTGGGCGTGGATTTGTCCCGGGGCAAGCGCGGCAACGCCGCCAACTGAACCGCCCCAGTAAAGTCTTGCGCCTGTTGAGGGTGATGATGTCCATAACGCAGTGCCTGTAAAGACACTGCATCACCCCCCAACGATCACATATTGCGGCGGTACTGACCGCCCACCTCGAACAGCGCGTTGGTGATTTGGCCCAGCGAACACACGCGCACCGCATCCATCAACACCGCGAACACATTCTCATTGTTCATCACGGCAAGCTGCAGTTTTTGTAGCATTTGAGTAGAGGCTTGGGCGTGACTGGCATGGAAATCGTTCAGGCGTTTGAGCTGGCTTTGCTTTTCATCATCGGTGGAACGCGCGAGTTCAATTTTTTGCGGCACCTCGTTGGCTTGCGGTGACTTGAAGGTGTTGACGCCGATGATGGGCAGCTCACCCGTGTGTTTGAGCATTTCGTAATGCATAGATTCGTCTTGAATTTTGCCGCGCTGGTAGCCGGTTTCCATGGCGCCCAGCACGCCGCCGCGCTCGGCAATCGCGACAAACTCTGACAACACCGCTTCTTCCACCAACTCGGTCAATTCCTCGATGATGAAAGCACCTTGTGAGGGGTTTTCGTTTTTCGCCAGACCCCATTCGCGGTTGATGATGAGTTGAATCGCCATGGCGCGGCGCACCGACTCTTCGGTAGGCGTGGTGATGGCTTCGTCAAACGCATTCGTGTGAAGTGAGTTGCAGTTGTCGTAAATAGCAATCAAGGCTTGCAAGGTGGTGCGGATGTCGTTGAACTGAATTTCCTGGGCGTGCAGTGAACGCCCGCTGGTTTGTATGTGGTATTTGAGTTTTTGGCTCCGTTCGTTGGCTCCGTACTTTTCGCGCATGGCTACCGCCCAAATGCGACGTGCCACACGACCGAGCACCGTGTATTCCGGGTCCATACCGTTGCTGAAAAAGA
>CANGCZ010000235.1 GCA_947452325.1 Comamonadaceae bacterium
AATCACTTCGGATTCAAATGTGATCAACACATCTCCAATGTTTCGCTGTAAAAACACATTGGTGGCATCCCGCCCGCCTTTGGCCAGCACAGGCACATTGGCATACAGCTTTTTCACGTAAGCCTGCGCATCTGCTTCAGAGCCACCTTTTTTACGAACCTGGCCCCAAGCAGCCAAATAAGCCATGCGACCGTTGCCGCCGGTTTTGGGATTGACCACGATGACCTGCACACCCGGTTTGATCAAATCCTCCCAATCCTTGATGCCTTTGGGATTGCCGTTACGGGTTAAAAATAGCATGGTGGATGTGGTTGGCGCTGCATTGTGGGGAAATTTTTTATTCCAATCCTTGGCAACCACCCCATTGACAGCTAAAAAATCAATATCGGACGTTGTGTTCATGGTCACCACATCTGCTTCTAAACCATCGTTCACAGCCCTGGCTTGGGCGCTGGAACCGCCGTGCGATTGGTCAATCTTGACTTCCAAGCCCTTGGTCTTTTTGTAATGCGCAGTGAATGCAGCGTTGTAGTCTTTGTAGAACTCGCGGGACACGTCATAGGAAACATTCAACAAGGTTTGAGCCGTCACCCATTGTGAAGCTAAGACTAAGTAAAGACTGAAGACCAACCGGAATGTGAATTTTTCAATACGCATAAAACTCATCCAACACATTTCAAAAAATGAAATTGTCACCACTTGGTATGCAAATTCAAACGATTGATTGGTTGTTTGCTTATACGATTTCAAACCATAAGCCGAAGCTGTGGCAGTTTATGACTGCAAACAAGGCAAAGACAAATTGCGCATGTGCTTATATCCGTATGGCATATAGCTCAAACTAAAAAATAGTTGGTATGGCTAGGGTCGACCCTTATAGTCCCACCCTTATGGAAAATTTCTCATTTGCATTTGTCATCGCCGGTTTTGTTGTCGGCCTGATCGTAGGCCTCACTGGGGTCGGCGGTGGCTCTTTGATGACACCTTTGCTGATCTTCGGATTCGGCATCAAGCCTGCGCTCGCAGTGGGTACCGATTTGCTGTTTGCCTCAGGCACCAAGTTCGGCGGACTGCTTAATTTTGCCCGCCAGCGCATCATTCCCTGGCGTGTGGTGTTCAGCCTGAGTTTAGGCAGTGTGCCTGCTGCGGTCATCACTTTGGCAGTGCTGCACCATTTCGGCACATCCAACCCCACAGTACAACACGCAATCACGTTCACTCTTGGTATAGCTTTGTTGCTGACTGCTGCCGCCACACTTTACAAAGCCATTCGCGGGCCTCTGCGACGCCAAGAAGATGAATCAGATATCGAAACTACACCTGCTGACAAAGCCGTTCACCCTTGGATGCCGGTGGTGTTTGGTGCAGTTATCGGCATACTGGTCACGCTCACTTCAGTAGGCGCAGGTGCGATTGGCGTGACTGTGCTGATGCTGCTCTACCCACAGCTTCCCTTGCCGCGCATTGTTGCAGCCGATATCGCTTATGCCGTACCGTTGACGCTGGTCGCCGGTTTGGGTCACGCATCCATAGGCACGGTTGACTGGAACTTGCTGGGTATGTTGCTCTGCGGCTCACTGCCGGGCATCTGGCTGGGCTCTCACCTGGTCACCAAAGTACCCGAACGCTTCATCCGCTCCGCTTTATCTGTATTGCTGGCCTGGGCTGGCACCAAATTGATTTTGATCTGACACACCATGTACCAATACACCGATTTTGATAAACGCTTTGTGCGCGAACGCGCAGCCCAATACCGCGACCAGTTGCAGCGACATTTGAACGGCCGCTTAAGTGACGAAGAGTTTCGTCCGTTGCGCTTGCAAAACGGCTGGTATGTGCAACGCTATGCGCCCATGTTGCGTGTGGCCGTGCCTTACGGCGAACTCAACAGCGCGCAACTGCGGGTGCTTGCCACCATCGCACGTGACTACGACACGCCCGAACCAGGTTTGTTTGAGCGTGCGCAAACCACGCAAGACGCCATCGGCGGTATTCCTGCACCCGTACTCACCAAAAACTATGCCCATTTCACTACCCGTCAAAACCTGCAATACAACTGGATTCCTTTGGAAAAAAGTGCGGATGTGATGGACTTGCTAGCCAGCGTGAATATGCATGGCATTCAAACCAGCGGTAACTGCATTCGCAACATCACCAGCGATGAGCGCGCCGGTGTGGCGGTAGATGAAATCGTTGACCCGCGTCCTTTTGCTGAAATTCTGCGTCAGTGGAGCACGCTGCACCCTGAGTTCGCATTTCTGCCGCGTAAATTCAAAATCGCCATCAGCGGCGCCAGCGAAGACCGCGCCGCCACCGCTTGGCATGATGTGGGTTTGCACGTGCAACGCAACGCGGCGGGCGAGGTGGGTTTTCGCGTCATGGCCGGTGGCGGCATGGGTCGCACCCCTATCACCGGCACAGTGATTTGCGAATTCCTCCCTTGGAACCAGATACTCAATTACTTGGAAGCCGTGGTCCGCGTGTACAACCGCTGGGGCCGCAGAGACAATATTTACAGAGCACGCATCAAAATTTTGGTGAAAGCAGAAGGCCCGCGCTACATACAAGAAGTGCAAGCAGAATATCAGCGCATCCTCACCCAAGACGGTGCGCCGCACACCATCACGCAAGCCGAATTCGACCGTGTCAAAGCCAACTTCGCTGCTCCGGTGCTGGCGGCAAAAACAGCTTTATCAGCTGAAGTTGTGCATCAACAATTGACCCAGGCTGCTGACAAGGACAAAGACTTTGCCCGCTGGTTGCAACAAAACGTGGCCGCACACCGCGACCCGCATTTGCGCGTGGTCACGCTGTCTTTCAAACGACTGGGACAAGCTCCCGGAGATGCCACTGCTGACCAATTGGATGCGGCCGCTGTGTTGGCCGATCATTTCTCTGCCGGTGAAGCGCGAGTAAGCCATGACCAAAACCTGGTTTTGCCATGGGTGGCTGCTCAAGACTTGCCTGCGCTTTACGAGCAAGCCAAAGCACTAGGACTGGCCAAACCGAATATCCGCATGCTGA
>CANGCZ010000236.1 GCA_947452325.1 Comamonadaceae bacterium
CCCCATCACTTTGCGCCAGTATTTGTACATGCCGCGTATCAATGTTTCGGTGACCATGTGGTCGGTGTCTTCCACCTCGTAGCCGCCCATTTCGACCACTGTGCGATGCGCCGGTTTTTGCTCAAAGCCTTGCTGCGACCATTCAATCACTTCACCGTCATCCGCAGACACAAAACCTGCGGGGCCGAACAAATTCGCTTGAATCAAGCGGCGTTGTTCCATCTCCGGTGTGTCGTCTTCAAAACCAAAATGCGTCCAGACAAAATCAAACGAGCCGTGTCCGTTGGGTTGTATGTGCCGGGTTGACACGCTGTTGACCTGTTGCTGAATGATGAGGCTGGGGAATACCGTGGTCATCACAGCGGTGGGGCCATTCCACCAAGCCTCGGGCACGATATCGAGCAAACGCATGTCATTCAAAGTCATCTTGTCTTTAAAGCTGTCCACGCCGCCGACCACCTCTTCGTTTTTGCCGCCTTGTCCACGTGTGGAAATCATGGCGGCGTGGCGAAACTGCGCGTCCATCTTCAACTCGGATTTGTTGTCAGCACGCCATAGACCAAAGGTGGAAAACCAGGTGTGCAACAAACCCGGGTGGTAAGGGTCTTTGATGTTCTCTTGCATCAGCTTCCAGTTACCCGGAATGCGTTGACGGCGGTAGCCCAAAATTTTCAGCTTTCGACCGTTGAATGTGCGGTCAAAGTAACTCAATATGACCGGGCCTAGAAAATCTTCCAAAGATTCAATGTCGTGGTCGAAGGACGCGAACACCACGCCGCCGCGTGTCGCCACTTTCAGCTTGGTCAGACCGTGTTCTTCGACTTTGAAATCTTTGGGCATGCCGCCGTTGATCTTGCCGTCTTGCTTGACGCCACGGCGAAAAGGCACGCCTTGCAAATCGCCTTTGACGCTGTAATTCCATTGGTGGTAAGGACACAAAAAATCTTTTGCCGTGCCATGACGCTCGCGGCAAAAACGCATGCCGCGATGCGCGCACACGTTTTCAATCACGTTGATGCTGCCGTCCGGGTCGCGCACCATGATGACCGAGCGCTCACCCACCACCGTGCGCCTGAAGTCACCCGCGTTCGGTATCTCTGCTTCCAGTCCCACATAACACCAGTGCTTGTTGTAGAAAAATTGATCCAACTCTTTTTTGTACAAGTCCTCGCGCGTGTATGCCCAAAAAGGAATGCGACTGGTGCCCTCGCCTTCCCACTTGGGGTCCACAGGAAAAACGGTGGTTTGTGTCATGGCAAATCTCCCTCAATCTAAATCAAATACCCGAAGGGTAAAACGCATCTGCATGGATTTTTTCAGGCGACATGCTCAGCGATTTGGCCAAACTGCTGAGTGCTTCCACCATGGCCGGTGCACCGCAAAAATACCCAACCATGTCTTTCAAATCTGGCAAATCGGTTTGTATCGCATCGGTCACCAAACCACTGCGCTGACCGACGGCCACAGGGCCGGTGGCCACCACCACATGCAATTGCATGCGGCCGTGCGCCTGCGCGAGTTGCTGCAAGCGTTCCACGTCAAAGCAATCTTGCGCGCTGCGCACACCGAAATACACATGCACCGGGTTGTGCATACCGGCAGCCATGGCACCTCGCAAAATGGAGACCACCGGCGCAATGCCTGTGCCGCCGCCCACACACAACATAGGCCCCTTGTGTTTTTGCCGTAAATACGATGTGCCCAAAGGCCCGCTGATGCGCACCGGGTCACCTATCTTCAAGTTTGAAAACACATAGTCGGTGACGCGTCCGCCAGGCACCTGGCGGATCAAAAACTCCATCTCAGCGTCTTCGGGTAAGCCTGCCCATGAGTACGGGCGAACATGGTCTGGCGTGAATTGCAGCGTGGCGTATTGACCTGGCGAAAACGCCATGGGCTTGGCAGGTTTGATGCGCAGTCGGCGTATATCGTGGGTCAATACGTCTATGGCCGTTACCGTACCCTTGATGATCTTGGCCGGATGCACGATGACCTCGTCCATGTCGGGAATTTCTATCGTGCAACTTTCTGTCAACACCGATTGACAGGCCAGCACATGACTGTCTGCGTCTCTGTCGGGGCGGCCGGCCTCGGGTCCGCTGTACCGGACTTCGCCTTGGGTGACTTTGCAACGGCAAGTGCCGCAGCGCCCGGACATGCAACTGTAGGAAATGGGCACGGCGTTGTCGCGCAGCACATCCAGCAGATTTTGTCCGCTTTGGATGTTCAATCGCAGGTTGTCCGGCTGCACCACGAGTTCCATGGAATGTCCGTTGGAGTAGGAATACCAGGATTGTGGGCAGCACAGCGTTATAAGTAAATAAACCAATTCGTATAAGTTATATTTGTTTCATGAATAAAGGCTAAACCATGAACATCAGAGACATTGACCTCAATTTGTTGGTGATCTTCAATCAGTTGCTGATGGACAGGCGCGTGTCCACCTCTGCGGAGAAGCTGGGTTTGTCCCAGCCCGCTGTCAGCAATGCGTTGAAGCGATTGCGTGCATTATTGAAAGACGAGTTATTCGTGCGCACCTCGCGCGGCATGGAACCCACGCCTTACGCCTTGCATTTGGTTGAGCCCATAGGCTATGCGTTGAACACCTTGCAAAACGCCTTGAACCAGCGCGACAGTTTCGACCCCGCCACCAGCGAGCGCACTTTCACCCTGGGCTTGACCGACATAGGCGAGATTTACTTCATGCCTACATTGATGGCCACACTCTCACGCCTGGCGCCGCACATCAAGATCAGCACTTTGCGTCCCAACACCGGGCACTTGGGTGACGACATGGCCGCAGGCAACGTAGACATCGCCATCGGCTTGCTGCCCAGCCTGACCACCGGATTTTTCCAAAGGCGGTTGTTCAAGCAGCGTTATGTCTGCATGTTTCGCCAAGGCCACCCGCAAGCCCGCAACCCCATCAGCCTGTCGCAATACAAGTCGCTGGCACATGTCGGCGTGACATCGGCCCACACCGGGCACAGCGAGGTAGACGATTGGATGACACGCAAAG